>JAGNQV010000096.1:0-3417 GCA_017988885.1 Opitutaceae bacterium
GGTGCCCTTGCCGCAGAGCACCTCTGTGGGCGGGCCCGTGAGCGGATCGGGCTCGGTGAGTGTCGACGATGTGTTGCCGCCACCGGTGTTGGTGATGCGCTGGTCGCTGCCGGGCAGGTTCGAGCGGTAGACGAGGCGGCCGACCGGATCGAGGCTGGCGGCTTTGGCATCATCCCAGAGGTTGTTCACGTATTTGTAGGACTTCATGATTGGAGGAGTTAAAGGTTAACGCAGGCCGAGGGCCTTCTGGCGGTAGTGTTCGTCGGGCCGGCCGATGATACGCTCGACCTGCGCCGCGGATAGAAAACGCGGGCGGCCCAACAGCGCCGCGCCGATGAAAACTTCGGCCGCCTTGGCCGCCATCAGCGACGTCGCGAGAACCGATTCCGGCGTGGCGCCCAGCGCGATCAGGCCGTGATTCTCGAGCAGGATGACGCGCGGTGGCCGCGATGTGCGCTTGATGAATGCCTGGACCGCGCGGCGGATGGCTTGCGCAAGTTTGAGGCCGGGATCAGTGTAGGGCACGAGCACGGATTCGGCTCCGCAGCACACAGCTTCATCGGGACAGGCGCGGCGCCGCGCAAAGGCGCGGGCGTGCGGGGTGCAGAGAATCTTGTTCACTTCGACCGGATGCGTGTGGCCGACGAAATTCACGCCGGGCAGCGTGAGCAGCCACGCGTGAAACATCGCTTCGACGGAAGGTTTTTTCGCCTGCGCCTCGACGCGCGCTGCGAACAACCGCTCATCCACCACGGCATCGCTCAGCCGGCGCTCGTCCAACGCGGGCAGCAAATCCGCAAAACGGCACTCCGTAAGCCCCGCGGCGGTCAGGCTGCCGAGATTGGAGCCGCTGGCCTTGACCAGAAAAGTTTCCGCCGAAACGCGCGCCGAAGTGTTGCCCTCGCCCAGAATCGCCAGCCGCCGGTCCTCGCGGCCGAGTTGGTGTGAGAGGTCGATGAGGCGCGGGAGCAACGGAGGGGTGTCAGGCATGAAGGGAGATTCAGTGATAGATTTTGGTAGATTTCCACCATAAACTAGCATCTGACTTAATCCACGTTAGAGCATCACGTTATCGATCAAGCGCACCTCATCCACCCACGCCGAAACGACCAGGGTGGTCCGCCCGGGCTCCACGTCGCGCACCGGCTCCATGTTGATATTATCCACGATGGAGATGTAGATGATGCGCACCCGGCGGTGCTGGCTGAGGATGTGTGTGGCCTCAGCGATGAGCCGGTCAGGACTGCGCACTCCGCTGTCGAACATTTCCTTGGCCTTCCGCAGGGCCTTGCTCAGGGCGAGCGCCTCCAGCCGCTGGCTCGCGGTGAACTCACGGTTGCGCACGCCCTCGGCCAACCCGTCGGCATCCCGCGCGGTCGGCACCACCACCACCTCGACATTGAAATGCAGATCCACGGCCATTTTGCGCACAATCGCCGCCCGTTGCGCGGCTTTCTGGCCAAAATACGCGAAATGCGGTTCGATGATGTTGAACAACTTCGCCATCAACGTCGCCACGCCGCGAAAATGCATCGGCCGGGACGGACCGCAGAGCGATTTGCTGATGGCTTCCTCCGACACGTAGGTCGAGAAGCCCCGCGGATAAATCTCCTCCGTCGCGGGCGCGAAGACCAGCGTAGCCCCGTATTTTTCGCAGAGCGCCACATCCGCCTCAAAGCTGCGCGGGTAATTGGCGATCAACTCGTTGGGCGCGAACTGCAGCGGATTGACGAAAATCGACACGATCACCACATCGGCGCGGGCCGCCGCCGCGTGGATGATCGCCTCCTGTCCGGCATGCAGCGCCCCCATGGTTGCGACCAAGGCGATGGTCTTGCCCTCCGCCCGTAGCCGGCAGGCAGTCGCCCTCATTTCTGCGATGGTTGTGATCTGTTGCATGGGGTGATGACGCCGATTGGCCAACGTCGGGCTTGAACTAACGCGAACCGGCGGGTTTGTTCAAGTTTTTCGCTTCGCCCCGGCTCCGCCGGGGACGAACCCGCCGAAGCCACCGGGCGAAGGCGGGCCCCGCATCCACCATCCTTCTCCTTTTCCTCACTCCTTACTTCCCATGATCCGCATCAACGAAAATTCGCCTCAGCCCTGCTGAGGACGAACCCGCCCAGCCTTGGCGACGGCGGGCAAACCCACCCGCCCCTCCCCCGCGATTTTACTTCACATGATCCGCATCAACGAAAACTACCTCAAGCTCAAGGCTTCCTATCTCTTCAGCGACATCGCCAAGCGCGTGTCCACCTACACCGCGGCGAATCCCGCCAAACCGGTCATCCGCCTCGGCATCGGCGACGTCACCGAGCCGTTGCTGCCCGTCTGCATCGAGGCCTTCCACGCCGGCGTGGAGGAGATGGCCCACCGCGCCACCTTCAAGGGCTACGGCCCGGAGCAGGGCTACGCGTTTCTCCGCGAAGCCATCGCGCAGCACGATTACACGGCGCGCGGCTGCCAGATCGAGCCCGACGAAATCTTTGTGTCCGACGGCTCCAAGTGCGACTGCGGCAACATCCAGGAAATTTTCGGCACCGACATCCGCCTCGCGATCCCCGATCCGGTTTATCCGGTTTACGTGGACACCAACGTCATGGCCGGCCGCACCGGCGCCAACGTCAACGGCCGCTACGAAGGCATCACCTATCTCGAAAGCACCCCCGCCAACGGCTACGTGCCCGCCATCCCGGAGGTCGCCACCGACCTGATTTATCTCTGCTTCCCCAATAATCCGACCGGTGCCGTCGCCACGAAGGCGCAGCTCACCGCCTGGGTCGCCTACGCCAAGCAGCACAAGGCCATCATTCTCTTCGACTCGGCCTACGAGGCCTACATCCGCGATCCGCAGATTCCCCATAGCATTTATGAGATCGAAGGCGCGCGCGACGTCGCCATGGAGTTCCGCAGCTTTTCCAAGACCGCCGGCTTCACCGGCACGCGTTGTGCCTACCTCGTCGTGCCGAAGTCGCTGCAGGCTTACGATGCCGCCGGCACTGCCCACTCTCTGCACGCCCTCTGGAACCGCCGCCACACCACGAAGTTCAACGGCGTTTCCTACCCCGTGCAAAAGGCCGCCGCCGCGATTTACACCGACGCCGGCAAGCAGCAGGTGCGCGCGATGACCGATTTCTATCTCGGCAACGCGGCGCTCATCCGGACCGCGGTGGCCAAACTCGGCTTCAGTTGCATCGGCGGCGACAACGCCCCTTACATCTGGATCAACACCGGACGCGACTCTTGGGAGTTCTTCGACCAACTGCTGAACAACGCCCAGGTCGTCTGCACCCCCGGCGCCGGTTTCGGCAAGTGCGGCGAAGGCCACGTGCGCATCAGCGCGTTCAATTCCCGCGAAAACGTCGTCACCGCCCTTGAGCGCATCGCGCAGACGTTGAAGTAAAACACCGGGAGCGC
>JAGNQV010000096.1:3517-10562 GCA_017988885.1 Opitutaceae bacterium
CCGGGAGCGCAGCCGCCACGTCCTCGGCGAGCGCACCCACACTGGCGCTCAGCGCCTCGGCCAGCGCACCGTAGTTTTTTCCATCCCACGCCACATCGGGTGCGCGGAAAACCTTCCGGACCACCACTTGGCTGTGAGCACCAGCCGTGGTGATCTCCACCGCCACCACCAAGCGCGCGACCGCCCCGCCCTCGTGGCTCTCCAGGCCTTCGCAGCGAATCACATTGATGGAGACATCGTAATCCCGCTCCTGATCGAAAGGAAAGGGATGCGCAAAAACCCGGGCCACGGCGGGCGCAGCCTGCAACTGGGTCCGCACCGTCCGGCCGATGCCCGCTTCGAGCGGTTCGGCCCAGCGCGCATAATCATTATAGACGAGCTCGTTGGTGCCTTTGCGCACCACCAAAGTGCCTTTTTTCAAATACGGCGAAAGCTCGATGGCCCGGAGACCGATGCGCAGCGTGCCGCTCGCTTCCTTCGCGACGTTTTCCTGCGCCCCGGGACTCGTCAGCACATAATAGCGCGTCGGGTCGGATGACGCCTCCGGCACGATCGAGCAGCCGGCGCCGCCGAGCAAGGCACCCGCCAGCAAGAGACCGAGGCAGCGCAAAAAAATTCCAGAGGTCAGGGCTTTCATAGTGTAAGGCTTATTCTGGCTTCGAACGACCCGTGAGCAGGGCCTGTGGATTGCGTTCGAGAAAATCCGCCAGGCGTTGCACCGCGGCCGCCGCCTCGGCCATTTGGGTGAACGCCTGATTGGCGCCATCGCCGAGATTTTGCTGCGCGTTGATAAACTGGTGCAAAGTGCCCGCCGTCGCATTGAAGGTGGCCAGCGCCTTTTGCGCCTCAAGCAAAGTCTCGCCCAGCTTCGTGCCGTTCGGTTCGATTTGGCCATCCAGTTTGGTCAAGACGCTGCGCAAGTCGGTGACGGCGGCGTTCACGTTGGTGAGCGTGGCCTTGAGCTCCGGCGCCGCGGCAAAGGCGTGCACGGCTTCCGCCGCCTTGGTCCATTGGGTGATGAGCTCCTTCACATCGAGGGCGTTCACCTGCCGGTGCGTATCGATGAGCAGGCCTTTCAGCTCCTTCGAGATGCCGGCAAAATCCACTTTCTTTACCCCCACGAGAATGTCCGTCAGATTGCTCTGGAGTTCGGAAATGGCCGACGGGACCGCTGGCACGACCGTATGCTTGGCATCCACTTCCGTGAGCTCCGCGGGATATTCCAAAGGATTAAAAAAACCGAGCTCCACGTAAAGCAGGCCGGTGGCCAGACCGCTGACGTTGAGCTGGGCCCGGAGACCCTGATCCACCAACTCCTGCAGGACCTTCCGGCTCGTCAAGTCCACCACCCCGCCCTTGGCGTCGGTGATCATGTTGCGGTTGAACTCGCAGATCACCTTCACGACGGATTTTTTCTCGGCATTATCAAACTGCACATTGAGATCCACCACCCGACCGATCCGCACGCCGCGCAGCTTGACGGACGACCCGAGGTCCAAGCCGCTGATGGATTCGTCAAAATAAACCGTGAAACGCTGGGGCTTGGAAAAGAGGCTCATGCCGCCAAACGACAGCAATGCGATGATGATGAGCGCGAATGCGCCGATGACAAATGCGCCGACAAAGGCTGGGCTTACCTTGGTTTTCATCGTTCTCCAGTTCTGACTGTGTGCGGGTGCACGGGCGTAACGCAACCCCGTGGCGTGGAAATTTTCCTAAAAGAGATCATAAGCTTCATTGCAGTGTCCCGGGCAAATCGCCGCGGTGCAAAAATTCCGTCACGCGCCGATCGCGACTGCTCGCCGCCAGCGCACGCGGCGCCCCCTCCGCGATGATGCCCTTCTGCCCTTTGTCGAGCATGATGACCCGGTCCGCGATGCTGAAAATCGAGGCCAGCTCGTGCGAGACGACGACGAGCGTCGTGCCGAACATTTCGCGGATTTGCAGCACGAGCTCATCCAGCTTGCGTGACGTGATGGGATCAAGCCCCGCCGAGGGTTCGTCGAGGAAAACAATCGCCGGATCGAGTGCCAGCGCCCGGGCGAGGCCCGCCCGCTTCTTCATGCCGCCGCTGATCTCCACCGGATAATAATCCTCAAACCCCGTGAGCCCGACCTGGGCGAGCTTCAGTGTGGCGATTTCTTCGATCTCCCGCTTGTTGAGCTCCGTGTATTCCTCGAGCGGGAGAGAAACGTTCTCGCGCAACGTCAGCGAACTCCACAACGCCGCGCTCTGGTAAAGCACGCCGAAGGTTTTCAGCAGTTCCCGCCGCGCCGCCAAGTCGCCTTGGTTGAAGGTTTCGCCAAAAAACTTCACCGTGCCCGCCATGGGTTGATGGATGCCGATGAGGTTCCGCAGCAGCGTGCTCTTGCCGCAACCAGAACCGCCGATGATGAAAAAAATCTCTCCGCGCGGCACCGTGAAGGACACTTCCTTGAGCACGACTTTGCCGTCGTAGCCACAGGTCACGCCCTCGGCCGTGATGGCGGGAGCTTCCGTTGCTTGGGATAAAGTCGTCATGGCTCAGATACCCATCGCGTCGAAGAGCACCGCGTAAATCGCGTCCGCCACGATGATGAATAAGATGGCTGTCACCACGGCCGAGGTCGCCGCCCGGCCCACGCCCGCCGCGCTGCGTTCCGCTTGCAGGCCGCGCAAGCAGCCGGCCAGCCCGACGATGACGCCAAACGTGCAGGCTTTGATGATGCCGGAAAGCGCGTCCGAGAGATCCACGATGGTGAGCATCTCGACCCAATAGGCGGTCGGTGGGATATCGAGGATGAACTTGCCCACCGCCATGCCGCCGATGATGCCCACGCCGCTGGCATAGATGGAAAGCAGCGGCATCATCACGGTGAGGGCGAGCAGGCGCGGCGCCACGAGAAAATCCACCGGCGAAATCCCCAGCGTCGTCAGCGCATCAATCTCCTCATTGGCCTTCATGTTGCCCAAGTGCGCCGCGAAAGCCGCGCCCGTGCGGCCGGCGAGCACGATCGCCGTCATCAACGCGCCCATCTCCCGCACCATCGACATGCCCACCAGATCCGCCACCCAGATGTCGGCGCCGAACTGCCGCAGGATGAGCGCCCCGGTGTAGGCGAGCGTCATACCGACGAGAAAACTGATCAGGCTCACGATCGGCAGCGCCATCGCCCCGCATTGCTGCATCTCGTAAAGACAGTCGCGCCAGCGAAACTTCACCGGATTTTTCGCCAACTTCACCCCGCTGAGGGTGCATTCACCGACAAAGTGGGCGATCTCGCGAAACTTGCTCCACACGTCCTGCGTCGCGAGGCCCACGCTCATGAGGAAACTTTCCGAGCGGTCGAACGGCACGCTGGTCTCGTGCGACCGCGAAAGCTGGCTCAGCATCTCGCGCAGTTTTTCCGGCAGTGCGTCCACATCACAATACGCCCCGGCCACACGGCACCATTGTTGCACCTCGAAAAGAAACAAGAGCAGCGAGCTGTCCCACTTCTCCACCTGGTCCACGGCCAACCGCACCCGTTGGGGCTCGCGTCCGGCCAACACCGCATCCCAACCCGGTCGCGCCGTGGTGATCCGCCAGCGGCCTTCCAATGCCACCACCAGCAAATCACCTTCCACCCGGGTCGCGACGCGGGCGGTGGAGGTTTCAGGCAAGGCGGACATCAGGGCACGGTTGTAATGGCCGACTTTAAAAGCGAAACCTTAAAAATGTTCGTATTCATGCGTAGGCCCGCCCCAACCTGAACCGACATGGCTTTTCGCACCGTTCTTCTCGACCTCGACGGCACCCTCGTGGATGCGTTCACAACCATCCACCGGAGCTATCAGCACACCCTGCCACAATTCGGTCGGCCGGCCCCGACGCTCGCCGCGGTGCGCGCGGCGGTGGGCGGCGGACTTGAGAACGCCATGGCGCGTTTTCTGCCGCCAGAACTCATCGCCGATGCCATCAAGGTTCATCTCGCCTACTCGCATAAAATCCTACTCGAAGACGTGACGCTCATGCCCGGCGCCCGCGAGCTGCTGGAAAACCTTCATGCCCGCGGCGTCACCCTCACGGTTTTCACCAACAAACACGGCGATTCCTCGCGCCGCATCTGTGATCACCTCGGCGTGACACCCTTTCTCGCCGGAAACTTCGGCGCCGGCGACACGGCGTGGTTAAAACCCCAGCCCGAGTTTGCCGCGCATGTGCTCAGCCAGCTCAAGGCTGACGCCGCCACCACCCTGCTCATCGGCGATTCCCCATTCGATGTGCAGGCAGCGCACCAAGGCGGCTTCGCCTGCTGGGCGGTGACCACCGGCACGCACACCGCCGCCGAGCTCACCGCCGCCCAAGCCGACCGCGTGTTTGCCGGCCTAGCGGCGCTGCAAGCTGCGTTGTAGCCCGGGAGCGCGGGCGGCTCGCCCGCAACGATCGGCCGAAATTTCTCCCCGCTCAAACTTGCGGGCGAGCCGCCCGCGCTCCCACCGGCCTACGCCGCCGGCACGAGAACTTTGCGCACCGGAAAATCGAGGTCGAACGGCTCGTCCGCCGCCGGCGCCTGATAGGTGTTGATCAACGCGTAGCGGTCCTTGCCCGCCGTGTTGCGCGTCGAACCATGCACCAGCCGGTCGGAAAAGATAATGGCCGTGCCGCGCTTGATGGCGCAGGTCACCACGTCGCCCTCGCGCCAGTCGCCCTCGGTGATCTCGTATTGGAAGTCGCCGCTCGGCAGCCCCATCTTGATCATGTTCCAATCCTGCCGGTGACTGCCCGGAATGACCGTAAGCGTGCCGTTTTCCGCGGTCGCATCATCCAGCGGAATCCACACCGAAAGCTTTGGCCGGGTGTTCCGCCAATAGAAACAGTCAATGTGCCACGGCGTCGGAAATTTCTTGTCGGCCGATTTGTAGACAATCTTGTCACTCAGAAACATCACCCCGTGCGGCATGACCGGCTTGAGGATGGAGACCACCCGCGCATCTTCCGCCAGCGCCCGGAACGTGGGATTGACCACTGACACGTGCACGTAAACCGACGACCCCGGCTTGGCATGCGTGTCGAGCACCGACCGGGCCTCGGCTTTCAGCTTTTCGCATTCCTCGACACTCAGCAGGTCTGGCATGATGACAAACCCATCGCGCGCATAGCGGTCGGCCAGTTCAGCGGGTGAATTCTTTTTCATGGGTAATATGACCTTAGACTAACACGAAACCCGACTTTGGTCTTTAGCTGCGGCCCACCTTTGTTTAGCAATTTTCGCCATGCCTGCCCTGTCCGCGATCGGCGCTTCTCCCGTGGAGACCATCCGTTTGGTCGAGCATTTTGCGCGCCCCGCACCGGGAGTGGCCTTCACCGCCACTTCGCTGCCGGGTCATCTCATCCACCTCGTGGTCGCGGGCGAAGTCGAGCAAACCTGCAACGGCCGGCACCAGCGGCTCCGGCCCGGCACGGTGGTCTGGTATCACGAGGACGAATGGGTCGAGGGCCGGATCCTGCGCGCCCCGTGGATTTACTATTCGGTGAACTTCGCCGCGCCCGCCCTGAGTCCACCCGACTTTGACCAACGCTTGATGACCGGCCGGGCCGCCCTGACCAAGATTTTCGCCGCGCTCCACGCCGCTTGGCTCACCCCGCCTTCGCGCGCGCGCGACTGTCTTGGTCAGGCCCACCTGCTCACTTTGCTGGCTGGGATCGATGCCCACCGTGACCGCGGCGCCCCGGCCACCCCGGCGGGAAAATTATGGTGGGAGGTGGAGACCTGGGCGCGCCAGCACATCGATCGCGCACTCACGCTGGACGAGTTGTGCGCCCATTCCGGCCGCAGCGCCAACACCCTCGCCCGCGCCTGCCGCGAGGCCGTGGGGCTCGCGCCGATGAAACGTCTCAAACAAATCCGCCTCAGCCTCGCGCGCGGCCTCGTCCGGCATTCCGACCTCAACATGACGGAGATCGCGCTGCGCATCGGCTACGGCCGCGTGCACGAATTTTCCCGCGACTACCGCAAGGCCCACGGCGCCCCGCCCACCGCCGATCGCGCCGCGGGTTGAGCAAAGTTGTAGCCGGGGACGGTGGCCCCGGTGCCTTGCTTAGGGTGGACGCGCAGGTCCCTCTGCGCGTGAGGCGCTCCCGCCGGCAGAGGGACCTGCCGGCCCACCTCGATGCCACCGACTCTCATCGTTGCCCAATTGGGCGCTTTATTTCCCCGGCCGATTCGTCAACGTAGCCCACCCCGCCCATGACCCTTACCCCGCTCGATTGGCTCATCGTTGTTGTTTATCTCGTCGGCTGCATGGTCGCCGGACTCTGGATGCGCCGCTACGTGCGCGGCGTGGAGGAATTCGCCGTCGCCGGTCGCGAAATGAATGTGAATCTCGGCATCGCCTCGCTCGCGGCCACCGAGCTCGGGCTCGTGACCATCATGTATACCGCCCAGCTCGGTTTCGAGAAGGGCCTCGCCGGTGCCAGCATCGGCGTGCTCATGGCCCTCGCCTTCTGGTTCGTCGGCAAAACCGGGTTCATCATCGGTCCGTTGCGCACCGCCGGCGTGATGACCATTCCCGAACTTTTTGAAAAACGTTTCAACGTCCGCGTGCGCTGGCTCGCCGGTCTTTTCGTCGTGCTCGGCGGCCTGCTCAACATGGGCATCTTCCTCCGGCTCGGCGGCGAGTTCCTCGTCTGGTCCACCGGCATGCCCCCGTCGTGGCTGGAGTGGGTGATGACCATTTTGCTCGGACTCGTCCTGCTCTACACCGCCCTCGGCGGCATGCTCTCGGTGCTCGTGACCGATTACCTGCAGTTTCTCGTGATGGGCGTGGGCATCGTCATCACCTCCGTGCTCGTGCTCATCAACGTCGGCGGTTTCGACCTCGTGACGTCGTTGCAAGCCGCGTGGGCCGGCCAAGCCGGCATAAAACTCAACGCCCATCCTTTCAACCCGTTCGACCGCTCCAGTCTCGGCTGGGGTTACCTCTTGTGGATGCTCGTGCTGCAAGTCGCGGCCGCCACCACGTGGCAGACCGTCATCAGCCGCGTGCTCGCCGCCAAGGACGCCGACACCGCCAAGCGCATGTA
>JAGNQV010000284.1 GCA_017988885.1 Opitutaceae bacterium
AGCCCCGCCTTCGTGCGCGCCATGCCGCAATACTCCCACATCAGCTTGCCGAGCCGCTTGTGGAAATGACTGACCGGTTCCTTGCCCTGATTGTCGAGCAACCGGCGGTTCAGTTCTGTGACGTTGGCCTCCGCCTGCTTGAACTCATTCCGATCCGTCGCGGGACGCGAACCGGGTTTCTGCCCGGCGAGATAATCGCCAATTGTATAAGGAATGACGAAATAACCGTCGGCCAGTCCCTGCATGAGGGCCGAGGCGCCGAGGCGGTTGGCTCCGTGGTCGGAGAAATTTGCCTCCCCGAGCACAAACAAACCGGGGATGTTCGACATCAGGTTATAGTCCACCCAAAGCCCGCCCATCGTATAATGCACGGCGGGGTAGATGCGCATCGGCGTCTTATAGGCGCTTTCAGCGGTGATCTCGTGGTAAATGTCGAAAAGATTGCCGTATCGTTCGCGCACGCCGGCTTCACCCAGGCGCTTGATGGCATCGGCAAAATCCAGATACACGCCGAGCCCGCTTTCGCCCACCCCAAGGCCCTCGTCGCACATGCGCTTGGCAGCGCGCGAGGCCACGTCACGTGGACACAGGTTGCCGAAGCTCGGATAAATGCGCTCCAGATAATAGTCGCGATCCTGCTCCGGAATATCGGCGGGCGGCTTGCGCCGGTCCTCTTTCTTTTTCGGCACCCAGATGCGACCGTCGTTGCGCAGCGACTCCGACATGAGCGTGAGCTTCGACTGATATTCGCCGCTCACCGGGATGCAGGTCGGATGGATCTGCGTGTAGCAAGGATTCGCCAGACACGCACCGCGTTTGTAAGCCCGCCAGATTGCGGTGGCGTTGGATTGCCGGGCATAGGTGGAAAGATTGAAGACATTGCCGTAACCACCCGTGGCCAGAATCACGGCATCGGCCGAATGGCGGGTAATCGCACCCGTGATCAGATTGCGCACAATGATACCCTTCGCATGCCCATCCACGAGGACGAGATCCAGCATCTCGGAGTTGTTATGCAGCTCCACCGCCCCCGCCCCGACCATGCGGGAAAGCGCGGAATAGGCACCCAGCAGCAGTTGCTGTCCGGTCTGCCCGCGGGCATAGAATGTGCGCGAAACCTGCGCGCCGCCAAACGAACGGTTGGCCAGCAGGCCGCCGTATTCACGGGCAAAGGGCACGCCCTGCGCCGCACACTGGTCAATGATGTTGACTGAAACCTCGGCCAACCGGTGAACATTGGCCTCGCGCGAGCGGTAGTCGCCGCCCTTCAGCGTGTCATAATAAAGCCGGTAAACCGAATCACCGTCGTTCTGGTAATTCTTGGCTGCGTTGATGCCGCCCTGCGCCGCGATGGAATGCGCCCGGCGCGGGCTGTCATGGAACACGAAGTTCTTCACCTTGTATCCCAGCTCGGCGAGCGTGGCGGCAGCCGAAGCACCCGCGAGACCGGCACCGATGACAATGATCTCGTATTTCCGCTTGTTGGCCGGGTTGACGAGCTTGATCTCCGTCTTATGCTTGCGCCACTTGTCGGCGAGCGGACCGGATGGAACATTGGATTCGAGTTTGGCCATGACGAAAATTATTTTGAGGCGGTCCCGATCCCAGCCACCTGAGCCGCAGCAGGGAGGGGCAACAGGCCGGTGACGATTGCGCCGGGGATGACGAGGTTGCCGAGGAAATATGCGAGGCACAGCAGTGCGACGAGCTTGCGCAGTCCACCCGACCACCGCGCGGACCGCAGGCCGAGCGTTTGAAAAAGACTGTCCACGCCGTGTAGCAGATGGAAGGAAAGCAACCCCACCGCGATGATGTAGAATACCGCCACCGGCGCACTTTCAAATCCCCGATAAATCATCAGATAAACATTCGGCACCACGGTGCCGGCCTTGACCGCCGTGAGCCCCATCACGCTGTAATCATGCTGCATGACGTAGTCGTGCCCGGCCTTGAAATCCGCCGGATTCGTCACGCCAAAAGTGAATTGTGCCAGATGATAAACGATGAACGCCAGCACGACGTAACCAGTCCAGCGCACATAACGCGAAGCGAGCGTCGCCCGGATCCAAGTCGTCGACCCATAGGCTTGAGTCCCGCGGGCGCGTTTGTTTTCCAGCGTGAGCACAACCGCCGCCCAGACGTGGATACCGACGGCCAGGAGCAGCCCGATCCGCGCTGCCCACAACAGCCCGCCGGTTTGATGGAGAAATTCTGCGTAACCGTTGATCTTGTCCGGGTGGGAGAAAATCTGGAGGTTGCCGACCAAATGGCCGATGACAAACCCGAGCAGAATCACGCCGGTGACGGCCATGAGAATTTTCCGGCCGATGGAGGAGCGGAATAAATTGGCGAGGAGACTCATTATCGCAGGGTGGACCGGGCGGATAGGGAAAACCGCCACGGTATGTTCGTAAGGCAATCATCCACCGAAAGTAAAGGACGCGCCCTATGAGACCGCTTCTCTCCCATGAATATTAGGGAGCCTTACCTTTTGGAGAAGCTGCAGCGTCCTGCCGTTATCAGCAGGCCAAGGGCTTCAGGAGGGCAAATTTTCCGCTCGCCGCCGGGGTGAGGAATTTGCGGCGAAAGGCATTTACGCGCACGTCCTCGCCCAATATCCGCGCCAGTCCTTCGGCCACCTCGGGTCCAGCCACCTGATCGCCGACATAATGAAAATCCCAACGATCCGCCGCCGTCTGCACCAAGCTGTAATGCCAGCAGGCAAAGTCCGCCGGTAACGCGGCATCGATATCCGTCGGCGACACCAGCGAACCATCGGGCCGGAAGTGCAGGTTCCCCTCGCGCCCAAGCAGCCGGAAACCAGTCGGAAGCTGCTGCACGATGTCGCCCGTGTGGTAACGC
>JAGNQV010000097.1 GCA_017988885.1 Opitutaceae bacterium
GCGGTCTTCAAGGCATTGTATTCGGTCTTCGTGACATCGTTGAAATCCACGCGGCGATAATACATGACCTTGGGCGTCAGAGGGGGAAATACGCCTTCGTTGAAGAGTTGGTTAAAACCCCAGAGACGGGCGGGCGCATTGAAGGTGCGCCAATTCCAAGGTTCGGTCGCAACCCGGCTTTCGAAGAGCGCGACAATAGAACCACGGATGGCGACGGTCTTCTGTGAACCCGAGGCGCTAAAGTCCTCGTTGAAGCGGGGATAATTATTGGCTCCGCCGCTGTTCTGGCCATTGCCGTCCTTGTTGGAAATGACGAGGCCAACGAGGAAGGCGGAGGAAATTTCGGTATCATTGCCGTCGGCTTTGGTGGTCGAATGGGTCGTGAGTGTTTGGGCGGCGGCCGCGTTGTTGAAAGGCCGGCTGTCATTTTTACTGTAGGGGATCCGGTAGTAATACAGATCAGTATCTGCGCCCTCCTGCCGATTGGAACTGCTGGGGTTGGACGTCTGCCACGAAGTTGAATAGGATGAAGTCGTGTTGCGCAAACCGCTGATGGCATCATTCCAGCCGATGGTTTGGGTAACCTTCAAACTGGCACCGGAGCCACTCAAGGCATAGCCTGGAGCCGAAAGGATCGTCAGTGAGTCACCGACGATGGAACAGGGCTTTTCGCCCGTTTCATAATAGCGGCCGCTATTGGTGGTTCCGGTAGTCGCCGTGTTGATGGTGCCATCGGCATTATAATGTCCAAGGCAGTAAACGGCGTCGTTTGTCGCGATGGTGAGGCCCTGGGAATCGCCGGAGGATGTGGAGGCGACAAGATCACGGCCGTTAATCAGGCGCACGCCGGAAGCATTGTCACGATTGGCCAACCTCGCAGCCGCAGTGAGGCCCACAGCCCGACTGCCAGTAGTCGAGCCGGGCGAGGCATAGTCGGCTTCGACAGATTCAATATAAATGGCGCCATTCCAAGTGTCGCCGGACCAGTTGACTGGTGCGAGAATTGGCAGGGTAGGGTTTGGCACCGTGATCCGGTTCAGGTCATTTAAAGCGAAATTGGTGGTGGTAGCACTGGGGTTGTAGATGAACTTGGTCCAGGAGGCGCCGCCGCTCGTGGTGGCCGCACCATCCGGCGGGGTGTCCGTGTAGTAGCCCGTGGTGGTGGCGAGACCATTGATTGAACGATCGACGGCGAATTTGAGCTCACGCATATCGACATCAATCATGTCAACCAGAACCGGGTTATAGGTGTTAGTGGCGCTGCGGTTGGCACCCCAATCGAAGGGATCGCCATCGGTCTGCCGGCCACGGCGCAAATCGGTCATGGCGTTGATCCGCACGGCGATGATTGGGCGGGCCCCTAAAGCGATCGTATTCAGGCCGAGATTAGCATTGGCGTTGTTAGTGCCCCAATCCACTTGTCCGGGAAAAATGAGCTCAGTGCCGGCTTTGGTGAATACGCGGTATTTGCCGGCAGGGATGTCGATGAGCGTGCCATTGGGCATGTGTCCTTTGCGAGTCACAGCACTTGGATTAACCACTATATAGACGCCCGATTTTACCGCATATTTTTGGTTTTCAACTTCTGCATCGTAGGCTCCACCGACGTTATCGGGATAGGTGTCGGTGGCACGTAAGGGCGGCTCAATGAGGCGACGGGCAGTGTTCACCGTGTTGTCCACCCCATTGGTCGGCGTCGGATCTTCAAGATAGCTGCCGATGCCGGGCAGGTTGGAGACTTGCACTCCATGGAGCACGGTCTGCAAGTTGCCCCCGTAGGTTTGAGTGGCCCACTGCCGGAACTTTTCCTGAGTCGTAGCAGTTTCGGTGGCGGAGCCCCATTTTTGGTCCCGCCAACGAACCGGAGAAACCGAGGAATCTTTGATGGTTACCAGGCCGCCTGCGGTGGTGCTGAAAAATGTGCTGTCTGTGTAGCCGCTCAAATCGTCCGCCGTGCCGTTGGTGTTGGCGATGTCGCATTTAACCCCTGAATAAAAGCCACTGGGGCTGCCGGCAGGGTGGCCACCGCCGGCGACTGTGACGGGGCCGATGAAATTCAAGGATTTGCCCGTGCTGCTCTGCTTCTTGGCCCACAGATTGCCGTTGGTATGCACTCCGCCAAGAATGTCCATGGTGGGGCCGGGCCAGATTTCTAGATCCATGTTGTAGAACATGGCGTGGGAAAAGAGGGGTGAGGCCCGGGCGGAAAGCGTCTGTGACATATAGCTGGTTTGCGGACCGCCAGCGGCGCTGGTGGGAGGCGTGACCGTGGCTTTGGAAATAATCTTCAAATCAAAGCGGAAGGCATACCGGCCCTTGAGCGGATCGAACTCATTGCTGGGATCGGCGGGATCGTAATAATATAGTCCGCTCGTGCCGCTGGTGGTGACCGCGGCGATCAGGCCGATGATCATCTCGGGTTTATTCGTGCCGGTCGCGACCACGTTGCTGCCGCCCCAAAAGGTAGAAGCCGGCATGGTGACGCTATTGGCGTCCGTGCCGGTGGTGAACCGGGTGGACGAAAAATCGGAGCGGTCGTCCATCTTTTTGCGCACCTGGGACAGACCGTATTCGGAGACGGCTTCGGCGGCGTTGCGCGCCTCCAGGCGCATGGTTTCGCGGTGGTTTAGCCGGCGTTCCGTAAGGGAGTAAGTAAGAGTGCTGGCGATGATGATGATGAGCCCCATGGAGAGCATCATGACCATGACGAGTGCACTGCCGCGACTGGATTGAAAATGTGAGGTTTGCATGATGTTTTATCCCCGGGGTGAAACGGTGAAATTATAGGTATTGGTCGCTTGTTTTACCAAACTGCCGCGGTGCAAAATCTCGCCTTTGACGATAATGCTGCGGGAGTAAAAATTATAGAACAGTTTGCCGTTCGCCATGCCGCGGGAAAGTTCGATGACTTCGGGGTATTGGGAAGGGTTAGTGATCTCGGGAATCAGCTGCCGGACAGGCAGGGTTGAACTGGGGTCAATGATTCTGGTCAGCCGACGCACCGGGCCGGTGCTATTGACATCACTGGGATTGGTGGGCGAACGAAAGTAAGCGATGATCTTGGCAATCTTACGGTCATCAGCCGCATCCTTGTAAACCAGCACCAGACAATCGCCGGACTGACCGTCCTGCACGGTATTATCAGCAATAGCCGTGGTAAATCCTTGGTCCGAATCGTTTACATTGATCAGCGTATCGTCGACGCGGCTGATACTCGTGTAGGCCGGAAAGATCATGAAGAAATTGGCGTAGGTCGCGTTTTCCGTCATTTCCGTCGTGAATTTCCTGATGTCTTTGTTCACGAGAATTTTTCCCGTGTCATAGGAATAGGTGTTGGCCGCCTGGATCGTGACGCGGAGCATGCCGGCAGAGACGATGCCGAGCAGCGTAGTCGCCACCAGAATTTCAATCAGCGTGAAGCCGCGGGGGCGTTTGGTAAAATTTGTCATGGGGAGAAAGAAATTAATAGGAAGGCACCAGTGAACGGACGGTGCGGACGGAACTGCGGTAGGTGCGGGTGCGGGTGCCATCCTTGAACTGCCAGGTGTAAATCAGGGTGATGGCTTTGGCGTTGCTTACATTGGCAGAGACGCCGGTGAGATCCTGCACCCAAATCCAAAGCGTCATATTGAGATCATCTTTCGTATTGGTGGGAGTGTTGTTGATATCCACGACCTTGAGATTGTTGACGGCACCGGTTGGCACGACGCCAATCGCGGGCATGCTCGTTGGGGGCGTCCCAACCGAGAGGGTGAGCGCGTCGGGCGTATCTTGATCAAGCACGGTGGCGATCGTGACCGGAATCGTTGGTGTAGAGGCGGGCGAGATATTAACTTGGGAAAACTCCATGCTTTTAATCTGCTCGATGTAGCCCTGCATGATCGTGACCGTGGAATTCTGATAAATGCTACCCTCGGTCAGGCGCCGGGACTGAATGAGGGTCGCGAGCACGCCTCCCAGCAAAATGACCATGACCATGGAGGAGACCATGACTTCGACCAAAGTGAAGCCGCTGGCGGCCGCGGGCCGCAACGACGGGGAACTTAACCGATGAGTCGCAGTTGGGAATGTTTTGGGCACGGTGAGAACATAGCACAATCGGCCTGCCCTTGGTAAGGGTCTTTTGTTAGAAAATGGACCCTACCGGACTAGGGCCAACCGGCCCTAGCGATCAAGACCGGTCCCGATTTTCCTGCGCGTAAAGCGCGGCGGCTTGAGAGCGACGGGTGATGTGCAGCTTCTCGAAGATATTACCCAAGTAGTTCTTCACGGTTTTCTCGCTCAGTCCCAGTTCGTTCCCGGCTTCCTTGTTGGTTTTTCCTTGGGCGATGCAGGAGACGACCCTCTGTTCTTGTGGCGACAAGGTGGCCAGGGATGCCGTGGGATTACCTTGACCGGTTTTGACGAGTTGCAAGACGCGGGCGGTCACGGCGGGATCCAGGATCGATTTGCCGGAGGCGACATCAATAATGGCCTGCACCAGGCCGCGGGCGTTGATCTCTTTGAGCAGGTAACCATGCGTGCCAGCGCGGATGGCCTCCGCCACCAGCGTATCGTCAACCACCGAGGTGAGAATTAATACGCGCGTCTCGGGCAGCCGCCGCAGGATTTGCCGGCAGGCATCAAACCCGGTGCCATCGGGCAGGCGAATATCGAGGAGCACGACATCCGGCTGGGTCCGCTGGCAGGCATCCACGGCACCGGCGACATTGCCCGCTTCGCCGACAATGCTGAGCCCGGGCTCGGCGCTCAGCAGGGTGCGCAGTCCCGTGCGCACCAACTCGCTGTCATCCACAAGGAGCACACGAATAGAAGGCTTGGAAGGTTTGCTCATGACGCGGCGGAGGGCAATGTCATGACGACACGTGTGCCATCGCCGGGCCGGCTGTCGATGCGCAAAGTCGCACCGATCTGTTGGGCGCGAGCCTCCATGTTGTTGAGGCCATGACCGGTGTCGCTGCGGGCAGAGGCGATAAAGCCATGCCCATTATCGTGAATCAGCAGGCCGAGCTCCCGGTTGCTTTTATGCAAACGCACAGTGATGGCGGTCGCCTGACCGTGACGCAGCCCATTGCTAATGGCTTCGCGAGTGATTTGCAGGGTCTCGGTAATCTGGGCCGGCGTGAGCGCGGCCGCTGCATCCTCGTCAACCTTCATATTGAGCGCCACTTCGCGGCCACCGCTTAATTCTTGCATAAGCAATTCCACACCGGCGGCAAAACTTACCCGGCTCAATTTCTCGGCGGAAAGGTCAGTAATGTAGCTGCGGACCTCGCGAATGGTGCCGTTCAGGTTTTCAAGGCATTGGCCAAGGCGCCGGTCGGCCTCGGCGGGATTGTGGCTCAATAACGGTCGGATTGATTCCAAGGTGAGCCCGACGGCGTAGAGCGACTGAATCAGGCCGTCATGCAAGTCCCGTCCAAGACAGATTTTTTCTTCTAACGACCGGTTTAAGAGCCGCTGGTTCAGTAGCAAATCCTGCTCGGTGCGCTGGTGCGCATCACGTTCCAGGACCAACGCTGAACCTTGCGCGACGGAAGTGCGGGCGAGCTGCTCCAGACTTTGCATTTGGCCACGGGCGGTGACCCAGGGATTGCGGGTGCCGCCAAAGTCTGTCGCTGGGCGCAGCCAGAGCACGCTCGCGATGATGAACAACAGCACTACCCCAATGGCAAAGACCAGCAACAGCAGCCAAGTCCGGGCATGGGCGAGGTGCAACCGCAGCAATGGCGGCACGGGAAAACTCACGACGGCTTGAGCCAAGAGCACTCCATTCGCTCCGCGCAGCGGCTCGCTAAAGGTGAGGTAATCCAAGCGAGCGGCGGGTGGAGCCGACTGCGGTGACTGCAAAGTGACGACGGCATCAATGGTCCCGCCCAAATCCATCAGCTGGGTTTGGGTCCAAGGCGGCGGCCCGAGGTGCGCGAGCTCGACGGCCTTATGAAATTGCAATCGCCGGGTAGCGGTGGCCTCGGTCTGCAGCCGGGCGCTTTGCTTTTTAAGCCAAACCTGCGTGCCAAACGCGGCGGCGACAAACAGCAGTAGCAGTAGGGCGGACAGACCGAGGAGACGGGCGAGGCTGTTCATGGGCGCACGATAAAACCCGAGGGTGCGACCGTCGTTCCAGACTGGCAAACCGTTTTGCATGGCGGGGCGATTTAGCAAAACTTTCGACATTTGGCCGCCGGCCGTTTTGTATCTGCAACCCTGCCCATGAAGTCCTTCTATATCACCACCGCGATCGATTACGTGAACGGTTCGCCACACCTGGGCCATGCCTACGAAAAGGTGCTGGCGGACGTTATTGCCCGTTTTCACCGCATGATGGGCGAGCAGGTGCATTTTCTCACCGGAGTGGATGAACACGGCCAAAAGGTGCAGCAAAGCGCCAAAAAGCGGGGCATCCCGCCGCAGCAGTTTGCCGATGAAGTCAGCGCCGAATTCCGGGCGCTATTGCCCCGGCTGAACATATCCAACGACGATTTCATCCGCACCACCGAGGAACGCCACAAGCGGATCGTGCGGCAAGTGCTCCAGCAGCTCTTTGATAAAGGTGAAATCTACAAGGCCGAATACAAGGGGTTCTATTCGACACGTCAGGAACAATTTCTACAGGAGAAGGACCGCTTGCCCGACGGGACTTGGCCGGAGATTTTTGGCGAAGTCACGGAAATCACCGAATCGAATTATTTTTTCAAGTTGCGCCAATATCAGGACTGGCTCGTGGAATTCCTGACGACACACGAAGATTTTATTTTCCCGCGTTTCCGGCAGAAGCAGGTGCTCGAATTCCTGAAGGAACCGCTCAACGACCTCTGCATTTCACGGCCCCGTGAGCGGTTGGAGTGGGGGATTCCGCTGCCGTTTGATGAGGATTACGTCACCTACGTGTGGTTCGATGCGCTCATTAATTATTATTCGGCCGTGGCGGACAAGCCCGGCGTATGGCCTGCGACCTATCATGTCATCGGCAAGGACATCCTCGTGCCGCCGCATGCGGTTTACTGGCCGATTATGCTGCACGCGGCCGGGTTGGCTTTGCCGCAGGGCATTATCGCCCACGGTTGGTGGATGCAGAGCGGGGCCAAGATGTCCAAGAGCACCGGCAATGCGCTTAACCCGCTGGATCTTGTGGATGAATTCGGCGTCGACGCCTTTCGCTATTTTCTGATCCGCGAGATGAACGTCGGACAGGACAGCGATTTCACCCGCGAACAGTTCCTGGTGCGCTACAACAGCGAGCTGGCCAATAATTTTGGCAATCTCGTCAATCGCACCCTGAACATGACCAACCGCTTTGCCGGCGGGTTGGTGCCGGCGGCAGACACGCCGCAGGCGGAGGAATTGGAATTGCACGCGCTGTGGTCGAAGACTCGCGACGAAGTGCTGCCGCTGTGCGAAGGTTTTCAGTTTCACAGCGCATTGGAGCGCACGTTCGCCTTTGTCACCGCCACCAACGCTTACATCGAAAAACGGGCGCCATGGAAATTAGGCAAATCCGCCGAAGCGAAGGATCAGGCGTTGCTGCGCACCTCCCTGGCCACCATGGCCGAGGCGCTGCGACTGGCCGCGGCGTTGCTGCCAGCAGTGATGCCGGCGACCGCGCTTAAGATCAATGAGGTGCTGGGACATGCTGCAGGAGCCAACTGGCGCGACGAACTCGTCTGGGGGGCACGGCTGACCGGCAATAAGGTGGCCGAGTCGCTAGTCCTGTTTCCGCGGCCCGCACCAAGCGACAAGCCGGTAAAACCGTGACAATCCTTCCGCTCGATCCTGCGGCCAATGCCTCCCCGGATGCACTGGGAGCATTTCTAGCGCAGTGTCGGGTGGCAGCGATCGCCGCGGGACATCCGAAGTTGGTGAGTATCACACTGGCGGTGGAGGCGTTGGATCCGTTGGCGGTGCTCGAATCCATCTTCGAGCCCGATGAGCCACATTTCTATGCGGAACGTCCCGACATCGGCAGCGCCATCGCCGGCGCCGAAACCGCCACCGCATTCGAGGCGCATGGCCCCCAACGCTTCGCCGCCGTGCAGCGTTGGATGGACGACATCCTCGAACACACGATCGCGGTGGGTGAAGTCAGTGCGCCTTTTGGCGGGCCGCACTTTTTTGCCGGTTTCACTTTCGCTGACGAAGTCGAAACGGGCGAACCCTTTCCGGCCGCACAGGTTTTTGTGCCACGCTGGCAGGTAGCCCGCGCGGGTTCGATGACGACAGCGGTGGCGAACTTACTGGTGACGCCTGATGCGGATCTGGCCGCACTGACGGAGCGGGTCTGGCGGGCGCATGAGAAATTTCGTGGCTTCACTTATCATGCACCGGCATCAACCGAGATGGCGGCACCGCCGCATTTTTCCGTGCAGGAATCCGGTGACTACCACGCTGCAGTCACCACCGCGCTGCAACAAATTGCCGCAGGGAAGTTCAGCAAGATCGTCCTCGCGCGTGCCTTGGATCTCACGGCCAGCCAGCCCTTACATCCGTTGCGGGTTCTGAACGGACTGCGGCAGCGCTTTCCCGACTGTTATGCCTTCTCCATCGCCAACGGTCGCCGCCAGAGTTTCATCGGCGCCAGTCCGGAACGGCTCGTGCGCGTGAGCAAGGGCGTGCTGGAGACCGAGGCCCTCGCAGGGACCACCCGACGCGGGGGCGGCGCCAGTGAGGATGCGGCCCTGGCCGCGGCGTTGTTGCATGCGGAAAAAGATCTGCGCGAACACCACCACGTAGTCGAAGCCGTCACCACGCGATTGTCCGAGCTGGGACTCGCACCGCAATGCTCCGCCCAGCCCGGTTTGCGCCGGTTGGCGAACCTGCAGCATTTACACACGCCGATTCAGGCGACACTGGGCGGAGAAGTGCGCCTGCTGGACGTGCTGGCCCGGCTGCACCCTACGCCGGCCGTGGGCGGCACACCGCAGACCGCCGCGGTATCGCACATCCGCGGACTTGAAGGTTTCCCGCGGGGACTTTACGCCGGTAGCATCGGCTGGTTGAACTCGCGCGGCGGCGGCGAGTTTTTCGTCGGGCTGCGTTCGGCGTTGATTGAAGAGGGCAACGCCCGGGTTTACGCCGGGGCGGGAATCGTGGCCGGTTCGACACCGGAGAAGGAGTTTGCGGAAACCGAACTGAAGTTTAAGGCCATGCTCGACGCCCTGCTCACGCCATGACCCCTGCGACACTCGATTTCCGCAACCCCAACAGCCTCTGGTGCAGCGTGCTGGTGGAGACATTGGTGCGCCTGGGTTTGCGGCAGGTAGTAATTTCTCCCGGTTCCCGGTCCACGCCCCTGACGATCGCCTTTGTGCGTCATCCCAGCATTGAAGCCATTCCGGTGCTGGATGAGAGGTCGGCGGCTTTCTTTGCGCTGGGGCTGGCCAAACAACGGGGGATTCCAGTGGCGCTGGTTTGCACGAGTGGCACGGCAGGCGCCAACTATTTTCCCGCGATCATCGAGGCGCATGAAAGCGGAGTGCCGTTGCTTGTGCTGACCGCCGACCGGCCGCCGGAACTGCGCGACTGTCATTCGGGCCAGACCATCGACCAGCAGAAACTCTACGGCGACTACGTTAATTTTTATCATGAGCTGGCGGTGCCGGAAGCGAAACTGGAATTGCTGCGTTACCTCCGCCAAACAGTGGCGCACGCTTATGCCATGTCCGTGCGGTCCGCCCATGGGCCGGTTCATCTCAACTGTCCTTTTCGCGATCCGTTGCCGCCGGTGGCGCGGCCCATGCCAGCAGGAATGGCGGCACCGGCATTCGCGGATTTTTTTGCGGGCCTCGAGGAGGCAGGGTGGCAGCAGGTTCCGTTGGGTGACCCGATCGGGCCCAAGCTGGCCGATGAGCCCAACGGCGTGATTGTGGTCGGCCCCAACGACCCGGTTGATTCACAATTATTTGCGCAGAGTATCGGCCGCCTCTCACGGGCGCTGGGCTGGCCGGTGATGGCTGACGCGTTGTCTCCGGTGCGAATGCACGCCGCCGAAGCCGGTCATGTGGTCGCACATTATGATGCCATCTTGCGGTCCGAAAAGCTGGCGAATGCCTTGCGGCCCAAGCGGGTGATTTGTATCGGGGCGTGGCCGACCAGCAAGGTGCTGCGCGCCTGGCTGCAAGAGTCCGATCCCGAGACGGTCATGGTGACGGACCGCGCGGGCAACCTTGACGCCCTCCACCTGCGCACCGGATTTATCCGGGAAGGACTGCCAGGCTGGAGCATCGGGTTCAGTGGCAAAAAACGCCTGAGTGCCTGCGCGAAGCGCTGGCTCACGGCTGATCGCGCTGCGGCTGAAGCCCTCAATGCTGGACTGAGTCGGGCCAAGGGATTCGTGGAACCCGCCTGCGTGCCGACCCTGGCGCGTCATTTGCCAGAGGCCACGACGCTGTTTGTGGCGAGTTCGATGCCGGTGAGAGACATGGAGTATTTTTGGCCGCTCGGGACCGGCCGGCAACGCGTGAAATTCAATCGCGGGGCCAATGGCATTGATGGCACGCTCTCGACCGCGTTGGGCGTGG
>JAGNQV010000285.1 GCA_017988885.1 Opitutaceae bacterium
AGGCGGCCAGCGTCGCGTCCCGCTCCACGGCCCAGACCGTGGCTCCGGCCTCCAGCAGTGCGGAGGTGAGGGTGCCCAGGCCGGGACCCACCTCGACCACCACATCACCTGGAGAGACTTCGGCGAGCTCAAGTGACTTGCGCACAATATTGCCGTCCACGAGAAAGTTCTGCCCGAGAAAGCGCTTGGGCGAATGGCCCAGGCGGGTCAGCAATTCGCGGGTCGCGGTGGGGGAAAGCGGCATCGGCTGCTACGTGAGAAGGAAATCGGGCCGGCGTCAAATCACCCGCCGGTGGCTGGCGGCGGCGGTAGTGCCTTGCGCATACTAAGGTCGGTGATTTGAAAACCGGCCTGAAGATAAAGCTCCTGCGCGGCGGGGTTGTGGTCAAAAACATGCAGACCGATCGCGTTTAGGCCCTGCGCGGCGACGGCGGCTTCCAGCAGGTGTAGCGCACGGCGACCGTGACCCTGGCGCCGGTGCGCCGGATAGATGTAAAGATCGTAAAGAAAGGCGGTCTGGCCTTGGCGCGCGAACCAAAGAAAGCCGACGCGGGTCGCCGCTGGCAGCAGGGTCAGAGTGAAAAGATGGTTTGCCGGCGTGGCCAGGCCTTGCGGCAGTTGCTCATGCATCGAAGCCTCCGATTTCCCGACGGCCTCGACCTCCGACCAAGCACCGCTGGCGATTTTGTCTGCGGCGTATTCGGGCACGATGATGGCCCACCAGTCGCGGTAATCAGCCTCTGTCATGGCCTGAAGCGACAGTTCCATCTTCAGGCCGTAGCGAGGGACGCCAGTAAACTTTTGGGGTCGGTGGCTTTCATTAAGGCTTCGCCAACCAATACGGCATGCGCGCCGGCGGCACGCACGCGGGCGGCATCCGCCGGGACATGAATGCCGCTCTCGCTCACGGCGATGACGTCCTTCGGAAAGAGCGGGATCAGGCGCTCGCTCAAGCCCAGATCGGTTTGGAAGATGGCGAGATCGCGATTGTTTACGCCGATGAGCTTCGCGCCATGGTCAAGGGCGCGCTGCAATTCGCCTTCGTGATGGATCTCAAACAAAGCGTCGAGTCCGGCGGCTTGGGCCGCGGCGTGGAGGGAGGTGATTTCGGCCTCGTTCAGCGCGCGCACGATAATGAGGATGGCACTGGCACCGGCTTCACGGGCTTGCAGGACCTGGACCGGGTGCACCATAAAATCCTTGCGCAAGCAGGGCACCGCCGGCGGTTCGTGCTGGAACAATGCGGTCACGGATTTGAGGTCGGCGAGCGTGCCGCTGAAAAATTTCTCGTCGGTCAGCACGGAAAGCGCGCTGGCACCGGCGAGGCGATATTTGGCCGCCTGCTCCGGGGCGGAGATGCCGGTGGCGATGGCCCCGGCAGAAGGGGAGCGGCGTTTGATCTCAGCAATGACCGCGAGTTGACCGTCCGCCCGTCGCAAGGCCCCGGCAAAAGACGGCGGAACGGGCCGCGCGGCGTGCAGGTCCGACAGCTCACCGAGCGAAACGGGACGGACCAGCGCGGCGATTTCCTGCCGCTTCCAAGCCATGATTTCAGTGAGTTTGTCAGCCATCCCCTGAATAGCCGCAAAGAGCCGCAGGCGGCGCAAGAAACATTCTGCGGCGCACCGCGTTTTCCTTTTGCCCTTTGGGGGCCTTCTTGCGGCCATGTCCGCATGAGCGCCATTGAGGAACTTCGCCAGACCATCGCCCGCTTGCGCGGCCCGGGGGGCTGCCCGTGGGATCAGGAGCAGACCCATGCGACCTTGGTGCGCTGCCTGATTGATGAAGTGAGCGAATTGATCGACACCATTGACCGGCTCGATCTGCCGCACATGCGCGAGGAATTGGGCGACGTGCTGATTCAGGTGATTTTCCATGCGCAACTCGCGGAGGAGGCCGGGCATTTCAACCTGAATGATGTGGCCCGGGAGGTGAACGAAAAGCTGGTGCGGCGGCACCCCCATGTCTTCGGCGAAAACAAACTGGGCACGTCGGAACAGGTGCTGGTGCAATGGGAGCAGATCAAGGCGCAGGAGAAAAAGCACGGTCCGGTAGCGTCCAGCACGTTCAAGGAACTGCCGCCGCGGCTGCCCTCCCTCATGTTCGCCGAAGCCGTGTGGAAGCAAATCGAGAAAAAACGCCTGCCGGTCGAAGGCTGCGTGGATGCGGCGCAGGTGCAGGCCTTGGGCGCGCAACTCGATGCGGTGACGCTCGGGCGCATGCTTTTTGAAATTACGGCGGCGAGCCGGGCCAAGGGCCTGGACCCGGAAGGGGCACTGCGGTTGCACACGGAAAAAGTGATGCGCGATGTCGAACAAAAGCTCCAAACCGGAAGCCCTGCCACCGCCACCTGACGCGGTGCTCGCGGAATGGTGGACGCCCTTTGCGGATTTTCTCGCGAAGGAGCGCCGCTATTCGCCCTATACCCTGCGGAATTACCGGCAGGCGTTTGATGATTTCTACCGCTGGATCACGGCCAGTGGAGCCTGGGAGGCAAATATCGACCAGCTGGAAGCGCGGGCGTTGCGGGATTTTGTGATCGAAGCGCAACGGCGTTTTGGGCGGCGCACACTGCACAACCACGTCTCGGGTCTGCGCTCATTCTGCAAATTTTGGGTGCAACGCGGGCGCCTGCGGCGAAATCCCTTCACCGGGGTGCCTCTGCCCAAGCTGGAAAAACGCCTGCCCAAGTTTCTGACCGAAGAGCAAATGCGCCGCCTGTTGTCCGGCCCGCAACGTTTGCTGGAGAACCACAGTGTGGACGCCTTCACGGCATGGCGCGACCGGCTGGTGATGGAATTGCTCTATGGCGGCGGATTGCGGGTCAGTGAGTTAACCGGTCTGAACTACGG
>JAGNQV010000286.1 GCA_017988885.1 Opitutaceae bacterium
GACGGTGGGTGCCCGCCGGTGTTTTGCCGGAAGCGAGCACTTTCGCGACGGTGGCGGAGTGGCGGGCAGGGTCGTGCTCCTTGTATTTGTCCTCGAAACGGCGCGGGTTCTTACCGGAGTAACGCGGCCGGCGCCGATGGGCCGAGCCCGCGGGTTCGGGCGGGGAAGCGGGATCAGGGTCGTCGGGCATGCAACCGAGTCAGGCCGGAGCGTAGCGGTCTCGCGAGGGAGAAAGAGAGAGAAGGAGGAGAGGCCCTCTTTCAAGGGACCCTCTCCTGTGGCGCAAAAACGCGTCAGACTGCGGCTGTTGACGTGGAGTGCGTGACTCTTTCGCCCGATTTACCTGCGCACCGGTCCGTTTCGGCGCCCGGTGCGTTTTCATAGATGACAATCACCGTGCCCGGGCTATTGGGTGGGTGGGTGCGACGCCGGGATTCATCGCTTCGTAGCCAGTGAGCGTGCGGGTGGGATGAGTGCCCTGTTTATTGAGCTAGGTGAAGCGGTCGGTATCTGTAGTCTGGAGGCCGCGGGGCGAACAGGGCGGACGAGAATTCAAAAGACAGGACGGTTAGGGGCAACCGTCCCTACCTCATTCCTTGGGACGTTGCCTCCCTGCAAGGGCGTTGACCGAAACCCCGCGGATGCTTGAGTGGACGCATGGCGACCCGCGAATCGATCCGCTATTTCAACCGCTACTCCGGCACGCTCGAGACGGAGCAGATTTTCGGCGAGAGCTGGCTGCGGCTGGCCTACGAAAATCCAGCGGGGCGCTTCCTCGTCTGGCTGCTGATCCGCCGGAAGTTTTTTTCCTCCATCTACGGCTGGCAGATGAACAAGCGGGTGAGCGTCAACCGGGTGCTGCCGTTCATTGTGGAATATAATCTCAACGTCGATGAGTTCGCGAAGAAGCCTTTCGACTTCCGCACCTTCAACGAGTTTTTCTACCGGGCGCTGAAACCCGGCGCGCGCCCCATCGCCCCGGACGAACGGGTGGCGGTGCTCCCGGCGGACGGCCGGCACCTGGCCTTTCCCAATGTCGACGACGCCGCAGGGTTTTACGTGAAAGGCGCGAAGTTCACGCTGGGCGAGCTTTTGGGCGATGCGGCGCTGACGGAGAAATTTGCCGGCGGGGCGATGTTGATCTCGCGGCTGTGCCCCGTGGATTACCACCGGTTTCATTTTCCAGTGGGCGGCCTGCCCAGCGACCAGAGGTTGATCAACGGCTCGCTTTTTTCGGTGAGCCCCATCGCGCTGCGGCGGAACATCCGCTACCTCGTGGAAAACAAGCGCGTGCTCACGCTCGTCGAGTCGCCGGTCTTTGGGACGGTCGCGATGCTTGAGGTGGGCGCGACCAATGTCGGCACCATCAAGCAGACGCATGTGCCGGACCGCGTGGCGGTGAAAGGCGACGAGAAGGGGTTGTTCAAATTTGGCGGCTCGTGCGTGATCACGATTTTTCAACGCGGGCGCATCCAGTTCGAGGCGGACCTCGTCGCGCAGAGCGCAGAGTGCATCGAGACCTACGCCCGGATGGGCGACCGGCTGGGCGTGGCAACCAGGGATTTTTAAAAACATGAACCCCGGGCCTTTTAACCACGGATTTCACGGATGAACACGGATGCAATCGGAGTGCCTGAAAGCAGATGAATCGGTTTTCGCTATCCGTGATCCCCGGGGTGATCCGTGGTTAAACTATGCCTCAGGACCTGAATTGTTCTGGACTCTAAAATAAAACCTATGTCGCACATCCGCCGCCGTTTTCTTGCTCTGTTTTTTGTTACCGGCCTGCTGGCGATCTTGGCTCGAGCCGCGGCTACGCCGGATTTTCCGTGGGCCGAGGCGACGGTGGAACAGCTGCAGGCGGCGATGGCCGAGGGGCGACTCACCTCGTTGGCGCTGACGCAGGCCTATCTGGATCGCATTGCGGCGATTGACCGGGCGGGTCCGAGGTTGAACGCCGTGATCGAACTGAATCCCGATGCGCTGGAAATCGCCGCGGCGGCGGACCGCGAGCGGGCGGCGGGTCGGGTGCGTGGACCGCTGCATGGCATCCCGGTGCTCATCAAGGACAACATCGACACGGCGGACCGCCTGCACACGACGGCGGGTTCACTGGCGCTGTTGGCGGCGAAACCGAGGCAGGATTCGACGGTGGTCGCGCGGTTGCGCGAGGGCGGGGCGGTGCTGCTGGGCAAGACGAATTTAAGCGAATGGGCGAATCTGCGCTCGACGCATTCCATCAGCGGGTGGAGCGGGCGCGGCGGGCAGACCCGCAATCCCTATGTGTTGGACCGCAATCCGTCGGGCTCGAGTTCGGGCTCCGGCGCAGCAGTGGCGGCCAACCTGTGTGCGGTGGCCGTGGGGACGGAGACGGACGGCTCGGTGGTGTCACCGGCGTCGGTGAGCGGGCTCGTGGGGGTGAAGCCGACCGTGGGTCTCGTGAGTCGCGCGGGCATCATCCCGATCTCGGCCTCGCAGGACACGGCGGGACCGATGACGCGCACGGTGCGCGATGCGGCGGTGCTGCTGGGCGTGCTGGCGGGGCGCGATTCGCGGGATGCGGCGACGCAGGCGATCCCGGAAAATTTGCCGATGGATTTTACGCAGGGGCTGGAATTGCCGGCGCTCAAGGGCGCGCGGCTCGGCCTTGTGCGTGGCGCGATGGGGCTGACGCCCAAGACGGAAGCGGTGCTGGCTGCGGTGGTCGCGGCGTTGCGGGCGGCCGGTGCGGAAGTGGTGGATCCGGTCGCGGTCGCGAGTTTGAAGGAGTTGGATGATCCGGAATTCACGGTGCTGCTGTATGAATTCAAAGCCGGGTTGAACGCCTATTTCGCCGGGCTGGGA
>JAGNQV010000098.1 GCA_017988885.1 Opitutaceae bacterium
GATCAGGGGGAGCCCAGCACCACCGAGGTTCTGCGAGGTGTTCCAGATGGCGATGCCGGCGCCGCGCGTTTTGTTGGGATACCAGTTGGCGATCATCGTCATCGAGGCCGGGGCGAGCGCGCCTTGGATGAGGCCAAGCAGCAGCATGGCCGCAAAAAGGACAGGCAGGCTGGAGATGAAACCCATGGTGATGCACAGGGCGGCGCTGAGGCCGAGGGCGAGTGCGAAGGTTTTCCGCAGGCTCGTGCGGTCGACCACCATACCCATGATGAACTTGCCGAAGCCATAGGTGACCGTAAAGGCGGTGAGGATGAGACCGACCTGCGTGAGCGACCAGCCGTTGGCCAGGCGCAGCGACTCGCTGGTGAGTTTGAAGTTATTGCGCACGAGGTAAGCGCACACATAGCCGACGTAGGCGACGAAGAATACCATTCTCCGACGCGCAAGGTAGCGCGCGAAAGTCTCGGGGTGCTTCTGCCGGAAGGCTTCCGAAGCGTCGGGCTTGGCGTGGGCGCGGCTCATGGGTGGATCAGCGCCCCGTCGCTGCACCGCGTGTAACGCGGCCGGTGATGACTTCGCGCGCGCTTTTCAGGATGAGGTGGATGACACCGGGCTCCACCGGGTCCCACGCGAAGGCCTGGCCCTCCGCCGTCATCGGGATCGTGGCCACCCACTGGAGCGTCGAGCCTGCGGCCGGGAATTCGAGCACGCACAGCTCCCTCTCATCATGTCCGGTGACGAATATGAACCCGCCCGGCCCAATGGCGCCGCCCGACATGCTGAAGCCGCGCGAACCGAGATGCTCGAGGAGCGCAGCGGGGAAAACCCAGCCCCGTCCGGTCGGGCGCCAGTCGTCGTCGTATTCTGCGAGGCGGGTCCAGCTCTGGTCCCTTCCTGGTTCGCCGCCCCGCTTGGCGTAGTGGACGAAACAGGCGAGCCAGCGACCGGCGCGCCGGTCGATCCACGTCAACGAGCCGTCGGTGCGGCCGAAGTTCACCGAGCCGAGGTGCTTCAACGTAGCAGGGTCCCACATCTCGACGGAACTGACATGAGGCACCCCCGGATAGTTGGAGTGCGCACCATAGAGGCGGCCGCCATAGACCAGGCCCGCGTTGACGTGCGTGAGGGGATCGCCTTCGGGGCAACTCCAGACGGCCAGGCGCTCGCCGCCGGACTTGCGGTATTTGCCGAGATCGTGGTTGGAGACGACGTAGAGAAAATCGGCATCGGCGGCCACGCCTTGCCGGGCCTCGGGCGCGGCGAAGCGGCGGATCTCGGCATAGGACCAGTCTCCGGCGGACGGAGTTCGAGCCGCCGGGGCCTGAATCAAATCGGCCGCAGACGCCAGCGCCACAAGCGGCAAGAGCACGAGCATGGATAAACGGGGATTCATATCGGGAAAATCGGAAGGATGACTAGTCGCGGGAATTAGGTTGAATAGGCGGGGGGCGGCGAGCCTCCCCCCGAAAGCGCCGACAGCCCGAGCCGTCGGTGCAGTAAATCCGCCACCCACGATCCGCAGCAGAAGCCGCTTCCGCGCCGCGTGCGAGCCGCTGCGGATATACGCGACCAGGGTGCCGACGCGGATCGCCTGTCACAGGTTGAAGTTCACGCCGAAGCGAGACTTCCAGTGATAGATCTCGTTTCCAGAACTCCGGGCGGCGACGCCGATGTATTCATTCAGGGGTTCCTCACTGAGGTTCAGGAATTCGGCGAAGACCCGGAAATTTTTGTTTATCCGATAACTGACTTTGGCGTCGATCGGACGGCGGCGATCGGTAAACGTGTCGGTTGCGGAGTTGGCACCGACGGCGGCGAGATAAGGGCTATTGAACGCCATCGCTACCCTGGCCTCGAAACCGTATTTCTCGAACATGAGGGCGACGTTGCCGACTTCGTCCGATTGCTTGAAGAACGGCAGCTTGTCGGCGCGGGCGAACAACGTGGCGGAGGAATCCGTGACGGTGTAGTTGAGGTTGACGCCCACTCCGTTGAAGGGCGAGGGCAGCCACGTGAAGAACTGCTGGTAGTTGAATTCCACGCCGGTAATGCGGCCTTTCTTCGCATTCTCCGGTTGTGCAACGCCCACCCGATCATAGTTCCGGCCGTCGATGTTGACGTTGGTCTGGATAAAGCTCCCCGAGTAGATGGGGTTTTCGATATTTTTGTGGAAAGCTCCAACCGAGACGATACCGCCGCCTTTCATGTAGTATTCGAGCGTGAGATCCACATTGGACGATTTGTAGGGTTTCAAGCCGGAGTTGCCGGTGCTGATATTGCCCGTGTAGCGCCCGCTGCCGACGGAGGTTTCGACGTCGTCCACCACACGGCGAGGGGCGAGGTCGGCGTAGTTGGGCCGCGCCATGGTATTGGTCCACGCGAGTCGGCCCACGTAACGCTTGGTCGGCCGCCAGACGAGATGGAGGCCGGGCATGACGTTGTCGTAGGTGCTGCGGCCGGTGACCCGCCGGAAGACGCCGGAAAACACGCCACCGGGGGTGCTGAGTGCGTTCGCCCCGTATGTCGCCTCGGTGCGCTCGTAGCGGACGCCGGCAAGTGCGGTCCAAGCGGGAGTGAGATTCACGCCGGCCATGGCGTAGGTGGCAAAAACATCCTCGGAGGCATCGAAGTCGCCCGAGATGGAGTTGTTGAGCGAGCCGAGCGGATCGAAGGCGAAGCGGGCGGGGTTCGCGGCGAAGAATTTCTCGTTGGCCGGCAGGTTGATGGTGGGACCGAAGCGATACCGCCCGTCGAAATAATTGGTTGGCTCGGCGCCGGCCAAGCTGGGCTCCGCCAGGGTCCACGCGGTTCCCAGCAGATTGTAGTTTCGATTGCTGCGATCGTCCGCCTTGTCGCGTGTCACGTATTTGACGCCGGTTTTCCAGTAGCCGTTTTGTCTGCCGATTTGGGTGTCGCGACGAAGATCCGCCTGGGCGGAAAACACCTTTTCCCGTTCCAAATCGGAGCGGAAGCGCACGCGCCGGAAAGGATAGCTCGCGGGATTGTAGAAGGCCGCATTGGGGATGATGACCAGGTGTCCGCTCGTGAGATCGTAGCTGTTGGGAAACGCGCCGGCGGCGGAGCGGTATTCCCAGTCGTCGCGCTTCGGCACGTCGCGCTCGCCCTGGCTGGCACCGGCCTGCCAGTTCAACTGATAGCCCGAACCAAGGTCGTGTTTGCCCTCGATTGAGGCGGCATCGATGGTGCTGGTTTGATGATAAGCGCGGAATTCGCGGGTGGAGCGCCCCTGGCTGTTGGTGGCGCCCGTGGCGGTGTGATTCGTCCGCACGCCGAGCACGTGCTCGAAATTTGATTTTTGGCGCCCTTCCTCGTCAGTGAATTCGTTGTGATTCAGACGCAGTGCCAGCTCGTGCCCCTTGGAGGGACGGAATTGCAGGGCGAGATTGGCCCCGATCCGCTCGCGCATGATATCGTAGTCGAACGACTCCTGGGTCAACGGAGTCCAGATTCCGTTCAACAATGTCCAAGCTGGCGTATCCGAGGTCTGCGATTGGAATTCCTTCTTGGAGTAACTCCCACCCACGACCGCGCCCCATTTTCCGGCTTTGTCCAAGATCCGCCCGAAGGTGAGGCTGCCATTGGGCGAGGTGTGGCCGCCGAAGTTGTCGTAGAAGCCGCTGACGCTGCCGAAGAGAAAACCCTCGGGGCGGTCGAAGGCGCTGTGGGTGACAATATTGATCGAGCCGCCGATGGCCGTGGCGTCCATGTCGGGCGTAACGGCTTTGGTCACTTCGAGCCGGGCGATCAAATCGGCGGGCACGGAGTCCATCGCCACGCCGCGATTGCCTTGCTCCGAGGGCGTTCCCACCAGTTGGTTGTTGAGCGTGACGTTGTTCAAAGCGGAGTCGATGCCCCGGATGACGACGTAGCGGCCTTCGTCTTGGTCGATCTCAACCGAGACTCCGGGCATGCGGCGCAAGGCCTCGGCCGCGTTGCCGTCGGGAAACTTACCCATGGCATCGGCGGAGACCGCATCCATGATGCCGGCGGCGGTGCGCTTCTGCTGGAGGGCGCGGGCTTGTCCCTGGCGTTCCCCTTCCACGACGTAGGCGCCCAGTTTCACCACGTCCGACCCGAGCTTGAAGTCGGCTTGGGATTCCCTGTCTCCCGTCACCCGCACGGTTTGAGTGCCGTCTTCGTAGCCAGAGTAAGAAACTTTAAGCGTAAAGTTTCCGGGAGGGACGTCGCCGAGCAGGTATTTGCCGCCGGCGGCCGTGGTCGTCTCGCGTGAGAGTTCTACGACCAAGACGGAAGCGTTGGGCAGCGGTGCGCCACTGCCGGTTTCACGGACATAGCCAGTAATCGACGCAGCGAGGAGACTGCTGCAACTGCACAAGAGCCCGGTAAGGCTCGCAATCAGTAGACGGGTTTTGGGGTTCATGGTTTGGTCGGAGTTAGGATGCGGAACAAAATAATACGGCGATTCTCTCTTCGAGGAGTGGTGACTCTAACGAGGCGACGAAGGAAGGGCAGGTTTGCGAGCCAGGTAAAGCCCGAGGAAACCGCCCAAGATCAGCGCACAGGCGATCAATAGCAGTCCCGCATTGTAACTGCCGGTCCGGTCGCGAATGAAGCCGAGGGTCGGTGGCAAACCCACGCCGGCGAAATTGGCCACCGCGTTGATCAGGGCGATCGCGCCCGCCGCGGCCGCGCCGCCCGCCAGATACTCGGTGGTCACCGCCCAGAACACCGGCGTGACCGCCCAGTTCAGTCCCACCGCCAACAGCAGCAACGCGTAGGTGGCAGCCTGATTGCCCGCAGCGAGACTCACCGCCAGTGCGATACCGGAAGCGAGCAGCGGCAGTCCCAGATGCAAGCGGCGCTCGCGCCGGGCATCGGAGTGGTGGCCGTTTAGATACATGAGGGCGCAGGCCAGCAGGAACGGCAGGGCGGACAACAGGGTGACCACAAAATTTGATTCGCCGGAGAGGGCCTTGAGGATCTGGGGCAGGAACAGGGTCACGCAGATTGTGCCAAAGGCCTGCAGTAGCCAGAACAGGGCCAGGAGCCAAACTTTGCCGTCCGTGAATGCCCGGCGCCAGCCGGAGGCATGAGTTGAGGGCGCGGCGGTCGTCTCGGCCGCAATGGTGCGGGACAGCCAGTCGGCTTGTGCGGCAGACAACCACCGGGCGTCGCGCGGGGTGTCGGGGAGAATGCGGAACACCACGAACCCCAGCACCACTGCGGGCACCCCCTCGACAAAATACAACCAACGCCAACCGGAAAACCCGAATACTCCGTCCATGCCCAGCAACGCGCCCGACAAGGGAAGACCGATCACCGAGGCGAGGGCCGCGGCGATGTAGAAAAATGACATCGCCCGCGCGCGGTTACTGACCGGAAACCACCGGCTGAGGTAGTAGATGATGCCGGGAGTAAAACCGGCCTCTGCGGCACCGAGCAGCAGGCGCATGACGTAGAGTTGGTTCGCCGACTGGATGAACGCCATGCCGCACGCCACGAGCCCCCAGGTCACCATGATCCGCGCGATCCAGCGCCGCGCGCCCACCCGCGCGAGGATGATATTACTGGGCACTTCAAAGAGGATGTAGGTGACATAAAACAGGCCTGCACCCAGTCCATACATCTGCGTGGACAGCCCGAGGTCGGCATTCATGGTCAACGCAGCGACCGAAATGTTGGCGCGGTCCACGTAGGCGATCAAATACAGGAGCATCAAAAATGGCAGCAGCCGCCGCGTGATGAGCCTGATAGTCTCCGCGTGGAAGGTCGGTGTAGGGGTGGACATAAATGAACGGCGGGGTTGTGCGCTACGCGGCGACCTGCGGCGGCGGTAAGGGAAGGATGAAGCGCGGGGGTGTCATCGAATTGGGCCTGGGTCGTTCCGTGCGGTCAGGTGCTTGCGAGCACGCCTGCGGGGTGGAACGATTTCTGCGCCTCGCGGATTCCGGCTATGCCTGTGACGCAGGCGGTGGACAGCATCGTGATATCGAGACTATAGGCGATGAAGCGGAAACCTTCGGCCATGCGCAACTGCACATCGCCCGGCACGGGCGCCACCACGTGGATGCCGGCGGCGATACCGTGCCGCTCGCACGCCGCAAGGATGGTTGCGCGGGCCGTGAGATAGTCGGGGTGTGCAAACTGACCGGTGATGCCCATTGAGGCGGTGAGATCGTAGGGTCCGATAAACGCCGCGTCGATGCCCGGCACGCCGAGGATCGGGTCGATGTTTCGCACGGCGTCGATGTGTTCAATCTGCACGGCCAAAAAAATCTCCTCATTGGCCCGGGCGCATTCCTCGGCCAGCCGCAGACCGTAGGCGTTGGCCCGGCAGAATCCGACACCGCGCAGGCCGAGCGGCGGGTATTTCGCGGCTTGAACCAGGAGGAGCGCCTCTTCGCGCGTGCGCACAAGCGGAGCCACGATCCCATCGGCCCCAGCATCAAGGTAGCGCTTGACGAAGGCATAGTCCACCCCGTGCACGCGCGCCAGCGCCGCGCAGTCGCTCCGGCCGGCGCGGATGGCCTGGAAGAGTTGCTGTGCCTGCGGCACATCGACCGCGGAATGCTCGATATCCACGCAGAGAAAATCAAAGCCCGTGGCCGCCATCAGTTCGGCGACCATAGGACTGCCACTGTTAATCCAACTGCCCACGACGATGTCCCCGGCGAGAATCCGCTGGCGGAGTGACTGAGGACGAGAGGTGTCGGCGGGATGCATCAGGCGGAGGCAAGGTGGGCGACCGGAATCTTGACGACGATCTTTAGGACGCTGGCGTGGTCAGCGATCCGGATCTTCGGGCGGTGCGCGTCCACCGGGGTGTAGAACGAAAAAAAACCGGCGGCGTTGACCACTCGTCCGAATGCGGGGCCGGGATGGTGAAAAAGCAGATCCTTCTCCGCATTATATTCACCGTCGAAAGCCAAGCTTTCACGAGGAGCCCAGTCGATGCCCTCCGCGCCAGCCACAGTGTATTGCAGGTCGGCGTATTTCCGATGGGTTTCGAAGCGCGACGAGCGCGCCGGACCGGTGTCGTAAGACAGCACCAAGGCATACAGTCCGTCCCCATTCAACGGGTAGCGTCCCTCTTTGGGGTTGGCGGGCAGATTCCGAATCCACGCGACTGCCTGCTGCACCACTCCGCCCAGCGGGGCGAGGCGCATCGTTTCGAAGTCACTTAGTTTGCCGCAGATCATAAGAGGGAGCGTGTCGGGACGGTTTCGGGCTCGGGCCCACAACCCGGTGAGGGCCAGCCATGATGTTGCCATGGGAGAAGGCGAACGCGAGTGACAGCCCGGTGTTCGGGCAAAGACCCGCGTGCTGGCCGCCCATCAGGTCGCGGTAGTTCAGACGCAGAAGAATTCTCGCAATGACCACGGGAAGCCCGAAAACCCACGTGCCAAAGAATGCTGTGCGGTGGACCGACCCGATAGTGTATTCCGCGCAGAACAGGCCAGGACCCAACCTCCGGCATGAGCCACCGGCTCAGATGTGGGGAAAATCGGGGGATGGCGGACACGCTATGACGGTGCGTTTACAAACGGCTAGCTGGCGGTTCCGCCGCGTATCCGTAGAGAAAGGCGCGGTGGAGATGGAATCGAATCTGCCGCGCTGCGGCGGGGGCGATCTTGCCACCGGTCCAGTGTAAGCCGGTGCGGCGCTGGTCGCCGGTGACGGCGGTGCAGTCCGCGAGCGCAAATCCCGGCAACGGCCGGCCCTCTCCGTCGAGAAGTTCGGCGCGGAGCGCACCACCCGGTTTGGCGAGCGCATTTACCACGAGGGCGCGACCTCCGAGCGCGGCCGACTTGGTGACCGCTTCGCCGGCGGTGATCCCGCCGGCGGACGGCACGAGGGCGTAGAGCCGATCAAATTCCCAGGTCGCACGGCACAAGGCGGTGTTGAAGGGCAAGGTGGGTGTGTTTACGCCGATCACGGTTTCGCCACCGACTTCCAGGCGCGGGCCGAAACGGGTGTCGAAAATCTCGCCGTGGATGCCCTCCGACCCGGCGTAGTAGACGTGCATTTTTCCGCCTTCGACGATCGGGCGGTGCATTTGCCAGATCATGCCGCCGCCCCAGTCGCCCAGAGGTGGATTGGCGAGTGCGGGCCGGCGGTCGGGCCGCCACCAATTCACGCCGTCGCGCGAGGCGGCCAGTTGCAGACTCATCGTCTGGATCACGGCGTCGTAGTAATTGATCAGAGCGATATAGCCCCCGTCCACGGGGACCGGGCAGATTTCCAAGAACTGGGCGAAATCGGGATCGCGCCAGTCACGCGTGAGCACCAGTTGCTCCCCGCCCCAGTCGCTGCCGTCCCGGCTGGTGCGTCGCGAAATACTGCGCAGGCCGCCGCGCGAATTGTTGTCGTAGGGAATGAGGCGGTCACCCTCACGGGCCTTGGGATAGGACTTGAAATATGAAACAAACGATCCGTCGGGCTCGCGATACACAAAAGAGACATCGCCGCCGCCGCCGACCGAAGGATGGATGGGGCCTTCGATCAATTTCCAGTCCTTGCCGTCCTTGGAGCGATAGCGGTAGGTGCCCAAACGCTCTGTGGGGCCGGGCAGATGTCCGACCTTGTTTTCCTTCTGCCCGCCGTAAAGCGGCCCGCGCATGACAAACATCACATAGGGCCAGGCCGTGTTGGCCGGGTCCACGAAGACGGACGCGTAGACCGAGGTGCCGCCCGAATCGAGGTCGAGGAGGATGTTCGTCCGATCATACCCGGGCCAGCGGACGAAGGGCAGCAGAGGGCGATACCAGTCCACGCCGTCCTTGCTTTCCAGATAGGTCAGCCGGCGCTGGTGCTCATGGACGGTTTTCAGGCCGTCCAGTTGCTCCTCGCCGGGAGTGGACACCTGCCAGGCTTTCCAGAGTCCGTCGATCGGGTCGTGCAGCACGGTGCCGTGGGACATGATGCCGCCGGAGTCCCACGGCATGGCGGGCTCGAGGAGGGGATTGCGTGGATCGGGAGTGCCGGTCTCCACCCGCCATGAGACGAGTTGCAGCGAGACGAAATCATCGGGCATCAGCAGCGGCAGGCGCGTCGAGACGGGCTTGGTCGCTCCGGCAGGCGGCGCGCTCCCGCTGGCTGGAGCCGGCTGCGCCGCGGCACCGATGGTTGCGGCCGCGAGAAGCAGCAGAGTTTGCAGGCGAAAGGTTTTGGAGCGTGATTGCATCGAAATATGAGCCATGGAGCGTATGCCTCCGTTCTTAGAATGGGCGGCTGATTTCGAAGGTCCAAGAGCGGCCGTTGAGGAGCGACTGGCTGACCGAGGGATCGTAACCGAAACTGCCGGACGACAAGGGCGGCGTCTCGTCTGTGAGGTTGATGACGCCGAGACGCACGCGCGAATTGCGCAGCCAGTGGCGAGCGGTGGACGAGAAGCGATAGCCGACCGAAAGGTTGTAGCTGACGACGGGATCGATCACCAAGCGATAGACGGTCTGTCCGCCCGTGAAGAACGGCGCGATGTAGGAGGGCCGGCCCAAGGATTCGTAGGTGGCCGCGGTGGTGGTCGCGCCGGTGTCGTGCGTCGTGGCAATATGGTAGATGCCGAGCGCGCCGCTCCAAGGACCCTTGCGCCAAGCGATGCTACTTGTGCTGCGCCACTTGGCCGCGCCGTTGCCGAGGAGTTCATCGTTCAAGGTCGGGGGGAGATTGGGTGGAGCAAGGACCGTCTCGGATTTTTTGAGGTAAGCCCAATCGGAACTCAGTGTGACATTTCCCCAAGCCAAGCGCGGCAGCACATAGCGGAAGCCAAAATCGACGCCCGCGTGTTCGCTGGTCGAAATGTTCACAAACGGCCGGTTGAGCGAGAAGACGCGGCCCGCGGGTGCAGCGGGATTGCGGGAGTTGGCGGAGTTATAGGCTGCAAACGCGGCGATATCCTCGGCGGTCAGCGGCAAACGCTGGACGTCCGGGTCTCCTTTATAGCTGGAGGTGCCGCTACCCACATCGACCGAACCGACGGGCGTGCCTGCAGCGGTGCGTTGCATGGTGTAGGCGCGCAACAGGGCGGTGTCGCTGGCGCGGATCTGATCCGGGCTGCGCTGACCGAGTAGATTGGTGCGGCTGATGCGCCACACGTCGGCGGTCAGGCTGAGGCCTTTCAGACCCGGCACGTCGACAACGATGCCGTAGGTTTTTCCCTCCGACGCCTGAGGCTTGAGATTGGGATTGCCACCAAAATAGGTGCGTTGCACATACGGTCCTTCGTTGAGGAAAGGGTTGCGGTAGGTGTCGATTTCACCGGCGCCCGCGCTGTTGGTCCAGCGGGGACTCGTATAGAGCGCCGCGAGGCTAGGGGCCATGAAGCCCTCGTTGTAGGAGGCGCGCAGCATCAGCCAGGAAACCGGCCGCCAATTGGCGCCGATCTTGGGCTTGGTCGTGGTGCCGAAATCGCTGTAGTTTTCAAAACGGGCCGAGGCGCTGATCTCGAAGG
>JAGNQV010000099.1 GCA_017988885.1 Opitutaceae bacterium
CGTCAGCAAGGACGTGGCGCACGAATCGCGTCTGCACGGCCGTCGCTGGTAATGCCCGCCCGCTGCTGTCGCTCAGGGTTGCCTCCGCGCGCAATCCGGTGCGCGGCGCCAATGTCCACACGACAAATTGCCCGTGCACTTTTTCGCCGCGCCAAGCCGTAGCCTGCCACGCCTGCGCCGCAACGGCCGACCCGAGCGGCACATTGCTTGGACCATATTGGTGGTCGAGGTCACCTACTGCGCCCTCCAGCGCCTGCCCCGTGGGCCGCGCGAAGGCGGCCAACTCGACCACGTAAAGCCCATCGCCGGATGGCACCGCATCCCATCCGGTGATCCGGAGCCGCAAATGTCTCACCTGCACCGGCGCCGGCAGCACGACTTCCAGCCGGCCCGACGAAATGATCACGTCGCCGGCCAGCCGGTCATAAAGCATCTGCCAATTGCTCCCGTCTGTGGAGCCCTCGATCGCAAAATGATACTGCCGCGTGCCCGGCGCGCGCACATGGAGATTCACCTGCGCGATCTCGCGCACTTCCGGCAGCTCCAGACTCACCCATGCCGGTGCGACCTTCGAGGTCCAGAACAGCACCGTGTCGGTGAAATTGCCGTCATGCACAAACTCCGACCGCTGCTCGTCGTCGTGGCCCGACTCCGTGACTTTCGCGCCGCGTAACACATCGCCATAACCCGCAGCCGTCAGCAACGGCACCTGCGGCTCGTAAGGGAAATGCCGCGCCTGAAACGCCGTCTCCGGCGAGGCCGCCCGCGCCATTCCGATCATCAACGCAACCGGCAACCAAACGCGGAGTTTTTTCATGACGGGCCAACCCTGTCTGCCCTCCGTCGCAGGCTCAACGGCATTTGCGCGGAATAATCAGCAGGGTGGCTTTCTGCATCGAGGCTTGGCCCGCTGCCCCGTCTATGGCGTAATCCGTTCGAGCCACCCCATGCGCCCCAACATCCTGCTCATCACCTCCGACCAGCACCGGGCCGACCATCTCGGCTGCGTGGGCACGCCCGGTTTCAACACCCCGAACTTCGACCGCATGGCGCGCGAAGGAATCCGCTTCAATCGCGCCTACACGCCCTGCCCCATCTGCACCCCCACCCGCGTCTCGTTGCTCACCGGCCAATATCCTTCGCGACATGGCGCCTATTCGATCGGCGTCACGCTCAACCCTTTTCCCACTCAAACCTTGCCCGCCGTGCTCGGCGCCGCCGGCTACCACACCGCACTCTTTGGCAAACACCACTTCGTGCGCCGCGCCGACGAGCTCGAACACATCAGCGGGATGAAAAATCCGCCGCCCGAATTTTGGGAAAACTGGACCGGCCCCTACGTTGGCTTCCAGGAATTTCAGGCCAACACCGGCCACACCATCAACAACCTGCCCGCGGCGCACTACCGGCGTTTCCTCGAAGCCAGCGGCCGGGATTACCACCAATGGTTTCCCCAATACCGGCCGGGCGGGTATGATTATTTTCAGACCGGCGCGTGGGCGATTCCGCCAGAGCTGCACGACAGTTCGTGGGTGGCGCAAGTCACCAATGACTACCTGCACCGTCGTGCCAACGAAGATCAGCCGTGGTTTTGCTGGACCAGCTTTCAAGACCCGCACGAGCCTTTCGTCTGCCCCGAGCCGTGGTATTCAGCCGTCGACCCGGAAAAGCTCCAAACCTACCCCGGCTATCGTGCAGGTGAATTTGACGACCGCCACGAAATCTACCGGCGCATGCACACGCGCGACTTCGGCGCGTTCAATGACGGCCATGGCCTGCCTTCCTGCTTTGGCGAACCCGAACGTCCGGTCCGTGACTCCCTGCGCGCCACCGCCGGCATGGTCAATTTTCTCGATGACCGCATCGGTGCGATCTTCAAAACGCTCGAAGCGACCGGCCAGCTCGCCAACACCCTCGTCGTTTACACGACAGATCACGGCGAAATGCACGGGCATCACGGTCTCTGGGGTAAGGGCTGCGCCGCTTACGAAGACGCCCAACGCATCCCCCTGCTCGCGTGGGCACCCGGCCTTATTCCCGCCACGGGCAAGACTGAAGCACTCGCCAACCTCGTCGATTTGCCGCGCACTTTCTTAAACTTCGCCGGAGTCAAACCGCCCCTCGGCCTGCAGGGCGTCGATCTCGACCCCATTTTGCGCCGCGAAAAAGAGTCAGTCCAAGACGCGGTGCTCATCGAACTCCGCCCCACCCAATCCACGCTTTACCAAACCACCCTCGTCACCGCCACGCACAAGCTCGTCGTTTATCGCGATACCGACGAGGGCGAACTCTATGACCTCGCCCGCGATCCGGATCAATATCGCAACCTCTGGAGCGATCCCGCCGCGCACGACATTCGCGATGCCCTGCTGCACCGCCTGGTGCGCTTCAACATGGAGCGCGAACCCGAAGTGAACCCCCGCGTGAGCTTCGCGTGACTAAGAATCCAATTTTGGGGAACCACGCATGGACCCAATTTGCACGCATATGATGTCAATCGGATCTCCAGCTCTTTCGCTATTAGCACGAAATCAACTCCGTTCCATTCGTGTGAATTCGTGCTGGCCAGCCATAGTCTCGGCGACGGCTGGTCCATTCGTGGTTAAATAGTTTCACTCTCCTCCCTTGCACCCCGACGACCCGAAAGGCTCCTGCTGCGCTCCCGGCCGCGATCCTGGGGCCAATAACGTTGCGGCACCTGCGGGTGAATTTCACCGCATCACCACCGGCAGCACCGCCGGCATGAAGCTCATCCCCGGCGGCGAATTTCTTATGGGCAATGAGGGTGACTATGGCTTCCCCGCCGACGGCGAAGGCCCGGTGCACACGGTCGCCCTCGCTCCCTTCTGGCTCGACGCCACCTGCGTGACCAACGAGCAGTTCAACGCCTTCATCAACGCCACCCACTACCGCACCGAAGCGGAAAAATACGGCTGGTCGTTCGTCTTTCAAGGCCACCTCACTCCCGCGCAGCAGACCTCCGCCGTCCGCTTGCGCGTGCTCGGCAGCGAGTGGTGGTGTCGCATCGACGGTGCGACGTGGCGCCACCCCGAAGGCCCCGACACCAATATCAAACAACGCTGGTCGCACCCCGTCGTGCATGTCTCGTGGCCCGACGCCACCGCCTACTGCACGTGGGCGGGCAAACGTCTTCCCACCGAGGCCGAGTGGGAACACGCCGCCCGCGGCGGGCTCGTGCAGAAACGCTTTCCGTGGGGCGACGCACTCGAACCCGAAGGTAAACATCGGATGAATGTCTGGCAGGGAGTTTTCCCAACCCACAACACCGTGGCCGACGGCCATGATGGTCCTGCTCCGGCAAAAAGTTTTCCCGCCAATGGCTACGGTCTCTACCAGATGACCGGCAACGTCTGGGAGTGGGTCTGGGATTGGTTCGATCCGGCGCATTACAAAACCTCCCCGCGTGAAAATCCCACCGGCCCTACGGCCGGCGACCGTCGCGCGATGCGCGGCGGCAGCTATCTCTGTCACGCCAGTTACTGCAACCGCTACCGCACCGACGCCCGCAGCAGCAACACGCCCGACAGCTCGACCGGTAATCTCGGTTTCCGCTGCGCACGCGATGTTGCGCCTCAATAACCAATCACAAATAACCATTAACCCTTTTCCCCATGCCCACTCCATCTCTCTTCCTTGGCATCGACGTCGGCACCGGTAGCGCCCGCGCCGGCCTCTTCACCGCTGCCGGTCGCATGCTCGGCTCCGCCAGCCAGCCCATTAAAATGTGGAAACCCGCGCCGGATTTCGTCGAGCAATCCTCCGACGACATCTGGGCCGCGTGCGGTCGCGCCACCCGCGACGCGCTGAAAAAAGCCGGCGCCAGTCCCGCCCTAGTCGCCGGCATCGGCTTCGACGCCACCTGTTCCCTCGTCTGTCTCGATGCCACCGACCAGCCCGTGACCGTTTCGCCCACCGGCCGCGCCGCCCAGAACGTCATCGTGTGGATGGATCACCGCGCCATCCCCCAGGCGGAACGCATCAATCGCACCCAGCACCCCGTGCTGCGCTACGTCGGTGGCGTCATCTCTCCGGAAATGGAAACGCCCAAGCTGCTTTGGTTGAAAGAAAACCTGCCCGCGACCTGGCAACGCACCGCGCGCTTCCTCGATCTGCCCGACTTTCTCACCTACCGCGCCACCGGCGACGACACGCGCTCGCTCTGCACCACTGTCTGTAAATGGACCTATCTCGGCCACAAGGGCACCGCCGGCGATGGCTGGGATGAAAGTTACTTCCGCCAAATCGGCCTCAGCGATCTCGCGCAGGAAAAATTCAGCCGCATCGGCCAAAAGATCCGGCCCATGGGCGAACCCATCGGCCGCGGCCTCACCGCCACCGCCGCCCGCGAACTCGGCCTGCGTCCCGGCATCCCCGTCGGCGTCTCCATCATCGACGCCCACGCTGGCGGCCTCGGCCTCCTCGGCGCACCCGTCGGCGGAAAAAAGCCCACCTCCGCCTCGCTCGAAAACCGCCTCGCCCTCATCGGCGGCACCTCATCCTGCCACATGGCCGTGTCCGCCAAGCCGCGTTTCATCGCCGGCATCTGGGGTCCGTATTTTTCTGCGATGATTCCCGGTCTCTGGCTCACCGAGGGTGGCCAGTCCGCCACTGGCGCACTCATTGATCACGTCATCTTCTCCCACGCCGCCGCCGCGTCGCTGCAGGCTGAGGCGAAAAAAACCGGCCGCACCATTTACGAACTGCTCAACACTCGGCTCGACGCACTCGCGAAACCCCGTGGCATGAAATTTCCCGGCGCCCTCACGCGTGACCTGCACCTCCAGCCCGATTTCCACGGCAACCGCTCCCCACGCGCCAACCCCACACTCAGGGGCGCCATCTCCGGCCTCACCCTCTCCGCCACCGCCGACGACCTCGCGCTCCAGTATCTCGCCGCCGTGCAGGCCGTCGCCTACGGCACCCGCCACATCCTCGAGGCGATGAACAAAAAAGGTTACGCCATCGACACGCTTCTCGCCTGCGGTGGCGGCACCAAAAATCCCGTCTTCCTCCGTGAACACGCCGACATCACTGGTTGTCGCGTCGTCCTGCCGAAGGAACCCGAAGCCGTCCTCCTCGGCTCCGCCGTCCTCGGTGCTGTCGCGTCCGGCCAATTCGCCGGCGTCCTCCCCGCGATGGCCGCCATGAACGCCGCCGACCGCGTCATCGCGCCGACCAAGGGCCCCGTCACGCGCTACCACGCGGCCAAATACAAAGTATTCCACCGCCTCCACGCCGACTTCCTCGCGTATCGGAAATTGATGCATCAAAACTGAAAGCGACTAACACCCCGTGCTCCTCCACCGTTCACCAGAACCCATTTTTCTGCCCGATCGCCCTTGGGAAGCCGGCGCTTCCCTCATGGCCACGACCGCCCTGATCGACGAGTCTACCGGCGATCTATTGCTCTACTATCTCGCCCGTGGTCCCGCGCTACCGCACGGTAACGTGCTCTGTCTCGCCCGTTCATCTGACGGCCGCACGTGGCTCAAGCCCGACCTCGGCGACGGCACCAATATCGTCATGCGTGGCTCCGGCCACAAAATGAACTGGGGCGAGTTCATGCCCACGAGCATCGTGCGCGGCGAAGTCGGCTGCGATCCGGCCACGCGCTGGAAAATGGTTTATTGGGATCGCCCTGATCCCGCCTCTTCGCCGGGCATTTGCCTCGCCACGAGCCCCGACGGCCTCAAGTGGCGCCCGGTGCATGCGCGGCCCGTCATCACCAACGCCAACGACGCCATGTCGCTCATCGCCGCGCGGGCCGGCGTGCCGACTCCGCTCGGCGAGGTCACTCATTTTATCTATCAGCAGACTTGGGCCTACAACCCCGCCCTGCCCACCGCGCGCGACAACCTCAAGGGTATGCACCGCCGCATCTCCATCTGGAAGTGTGAAGACTTCGCCGGTCGCTGGGTCGGCCCCATCACCATCCTTGAACCCGATGCGCAGGATGCGCCCGACCTGCAATTTTACTGGCTGACTCCGTTTCACACCGCCACCGGCTACGGTGCCTTCCTCAACTGCCACCACACCGGCGACCAGACCATGGACGTGCAACTTGTGACCAGCACCGACGGCTGGACTTGGACCCGCGCGCTCAACCGTCAGCCGCTCATTCCTCTCGGTCCGCGCGGCAGCTTTGACTGTGGTCTGACCATCGTCGCCGCCCAACCCGTGCGCTGGCACGACCGCGTGCTGGTCTTCTATCACGGCCGCGCCACCGTGCACGACGGCCAACCCCGTTTCCCGGCCGATACCCAGCCCGATCCGATCAACGGCATCGGCCTAGCTGAGTTTTCGCCGGCGTTACTGGAAAGTTGAACGCACTACCCCGCCGCCCGATCCCGTAGCCACGAGCGTGAGCGAGTGGATTTCGTCCACCCAAGGTGGACGCGCAGGTCCCTCTGCGCGTTGAGCGATTTCCGCCGGCAGCGGGACCTGCCGGCCCACCTTCAAATCACTCCGCGTCCTTCGCGTTCTCCGCGTTAAAATTCCGAACCTTCAGCACTTCATCGCCGCCGCATACGGTCCCGCCGTCAGATCGATCGCCCGGCCCGTCTTGATCGATTCGATCGCCGCCAGCACCACCGCCGACGTGCGTCGCGCCGATTGCACCGACACCGGCGAGGGCTGACCCTCCGCCACCGCCGCGATGAACGGCGCATCAATCACCGCCGCGCCTTCTTCCGGCCACGCCGGATGCTCGGTGATCTTCTTGTCCTCGCGCGTCATGATCGAGTTGAGCCGGTTGTAGAGACTGAAACTGCGCGTGCCGCCCGACTGCTGCAGCGCAAACTTTGAGGAGTGCGGTGGCACCCCGCAGTCGCCCACCGCCACGCTCGCCACCGCACCGTCGGCAAACGTCAGCGAGATCGCCGCCGTGTCCACAATGTCGCGCGTCGGATGATGCTGGTTGCCGCCCGCCGCATAGACGCGCACCGGCGGCGCGGCATGCAGGTGCAGCACGGTGTCCACCATGTGGCAGCCCTGCGATAGCACGTTGCCGCCGCCCTGCACGGGGTCGTTGGCCCAGAACTCCGACGGCCAGTGGTCGTCGATGACCTGCGCCACCGTCAGCGTCGGCTTCGAGAGAAACGCCTTGGCCGCCACCACCCCCGGAAAAAACCGCAGTTTGAAACCTGACGCCGCGATCACGCCGCTGCGCTCCACCGCCGTCACGATGCGGTCGCAGTCCGCGAGCGTCAGCGCCAGCGGTTTCTCCAGAAAGAAATTCTTGCCCGCCGCGGCCGCCGCCTCCGCCAGCGGGGCATGCGTGTCGTGCTGCGTGCAGATCCACACCGCGTCGATTTCCTTGTCCGCCCAGATGCGCGCGACGTCCGCCGTGGCGTAGCCCGCGCCATATTTCTGCGCGAAGTCCTCGGCCCGCGCCGCCGCGATATCGGCCACGGCGTGCAACTTCACCTTGGGGTAGGTGGAGAGAAACTTGGCGTGCTCGGCGCCATAACTGCCGCAACCAATAATCGCGGCACGGACGATGCGGGGTGTGCTCATGGGGAAGGCCGCAGCAAAGTCGCGTGCGGCACTGCGAACAAGCTTTTTGCCCGTCATCTCCGTGCTGCCGCACTTTCTCTTTCCCTCCGCAGCGTGAAACTCTAGCGTCCGCGTTCGCTTGAAGCCCCCCAACTTCCTTCCGTCCGGCAACCTCGCGCCGCGCTACTATACGTTCTGGTCCATCAACGGACCGCTCGATCAAGCTCGCCTGCAACACCAGCTCGCCGCCTTCCAAGCCGCCGGGCTCCACGGCGTCGTGTTTCACCCGCGCTTCTATCCCGGCATCCCGCCCTACCTCAGTGACTCCTATCTCGCCGAGGTCTCCGCGTGCATCCTTCACGCCAAGAAACTCGGCCTGCGCTTCTGGCTCTACGACGAGAACGGCTGGCCCAGCGGCACCGGTGACGGTCAGGTCCTCGCCAAATATCCCGACAGCGGTGCCATGCGGCTTGACCTCACGCCGACCGCAACTGCCGACTCCATTGGCGCCTTCCACACCGATGCGGCCAACCAGCTCGTGCCCGCCAGCACCCCGGGCGCGAAGTCGTGGCACCTCACGCCGCGCAAAATCAACTACGTGGACTCGCTCGATCCCAAGGTGCTGGGACATTTTCTCGAACTGATTCACGAAAAATATCGCGCCGGCCTCGACCCCGAGGCTTGGAACTACATCGAGGCCATCTTCTTCGACGAACCGGAGTCGGGCATGATCAAGGATCCGTTTCCCGAAACCGCCGGCATCCCGTGGTCGCGCGTCATGCCGGAAAAACTCCGCGCCGCTTTTGGGGCCAACTACGCTGCACAAATCCCGCTGCTCTTCGCCCGCGGCGAAGGTTATCAGCAAGTCCGCACAAAATTCTGGGAGCTCGTCACCGACACGCTCATCGGCGGTTTCTTTACGCCATATTTCGATTGGTGCCAAAAACACGGCAAGCAGTTCATCGGCCACGTGAAGGGCGAGGAACATCCGCTTTTCCAGCTCCCGATGGTCGGCTCCTGCCACCGCATCTACCGCCACCTGAGCATGCCCGGTATTGACTCGCTCGAGCGTTACCCCGCGCTGGATTTTTATCCGCGACAGGCTGGAGCTGCCGCGCGCCAGTTCAGTGACGGCCGCAGCATGGTCGAGTGCTTCGGCGGCGCCGGCTGGGGCGCCTCACCCGAGGATGTCGAACGCTACATTCTCTGGCTCGGTCGCAACGGGCTCACCGATTTCGTTTTTCACCTCAGTCAATACCGCCTCGATACGCCCGCCCTCACCGACTGGCCGCCCTCCGAACCGCTGCATCTGAGCTGGAAGGCCGCGTTTTCGGAAATGTTGTCCCGCATCAGCCGCGAACTCATCACTAATCCGCCCGTCGTGCCCGATACGCTCGTCGTCGCACCCTATCGCGGGCTCATGGCCGAGTATGAACCGTGGGAGCTCATGCAGACCAACGGGCACAACGCCTCGACTTTTCCCGACACGCCCGCGAGCCGGATGAACTCCGCCTTTCTCGCCTCGCTCGAAAAGCTCAAGTCCGCCGGCGTCGCCTACGATATCACCGACGAACGCACCTTGGAAGAGGATAGCACCGTGGAGCCGGATGGCCGCATCCGCCTCGGCCAAGCCACCTACACACGCCTCATCGTCGATCCCGCCGCACAACTGCGCGACCAATGGTCCAAGGTGGAGCGCGTTGCCCCTAACGCGCCTTCAAAGCCTGAACCTGCGACATCGCTACCAGCCCGGCGCGTTAAGGATAACGCGCCCCACCACGAAATCCCACTGTCCTGGACCCTCCCCGCGCTTCCAGAGAACGCCTGGCTCATCGAGCCCGTCCGCAATGCACCGCGCGAATTCACCGCCACGTTCACCACTGCCTTCACGCCCGCGAATGAACCCACGCTGCAGCTTCATTTCGCCGACGACCTTATCGAGGCCACGTTGACCGTGGGTAGGGCCCGACTTCCCGCCGTCGCCAAGACTATGGCGGACAGGCCGGGCGGGCCGGCCGAAAACAAAACCGGGCCGCTCGGAGATCGGCCCCTACCTATCGTCGCCGGCTACGATGGCCCGACCGCCACCCTGCCCAACCTCGGCACCGGCGAACATACTCTGCGTTTCCAGACCGTGCGCGAATTTCCCGCCAAGCCCTATGTCTGGCTCAAGGGTCCGTTCACCCTGCAAAGTCGCACGCACTACACGCCCGGCCCCAATCATACGCTCCGCACCGCCGGCCCGTTCGTTGCCGACATCGAGCCCGTCTCCACTGTGAGCGAACTCGTCGCCTCCGGTTTTCCTTTTCTCAATCAACCGCTCGTCGCTGAAAGCACCTTCACCCTCACCGCACCCGGGAACATTCTCCGTTTCGACGGCATCGCCGGTGATGCTCTCCGCGTGACCATCGACAATCAACCTGCCGGCTGGGTCTGGGGCCCCGACTGGCAGCTCACCCTCGCCCAGCCACTCGCTGCCGGCCCACACCGCTTGCGCGTCGAACTCGTCCCCAGCACCTTCAATTATTTTGGTCCGCACCACTACTACAACGGCGACTGGCACGTCGTGAGTCCCGGGCAGATCATCGGCGAGAAAAACTTCGCCGACCTCCCCGACGCCCCCCATTTCACCCACGTCCCCGAATGGCACTTCAAGTCGCTGTGCCTGCCGGCTCGACTATTCGTGTAGTTTTTCCGGGAGCGCAGGCGGCCCGCCCGCCAGTTTGAAGGTCCGCCAATTTCCGCCAAGCCACGCGTGCACCACATCCCAATCACCCAAACCAAGGCTTCGTGATCGTTTCGTCACCCGCCCGACGCGCCCGACTCAATCAAATCCGCTTCCGTCTTGTTTGGAACTGCAGCGGTGCTTGATCTGGATTGTGTTGGCCGGGATTTCG
>JAGNQV010000100.1 GCA_017988885.1 Opitutaceae bacterium
ACCGCCATGCACCCCTCGGAGGCGTGCCATACTTTTTGAAGGATTTGTTCGATGTCACCGGCGAGCCCACCTTCGCCGGTTCAGCATTTTTACCGGAAGTCCGGCCCACCTCCGCCCAAAACTCCACACTGGTGGAACGCTTCAAATCTGCCGGCGCTGTGTTCGCCGGGAAGGCTCATCTGCACGAATTTGCCTACGGGCTCACCGGTGAAAATCCTCACTACGGTGACTGCGAACATCCCCAGTTTCCCGGTCGCACCCCCGGTGGGTCGAGCAGCGGTTCGTCGGCCCTCGTCGCGGCCGGAGTGGTCCCACTGGCGATCGGCACTGACACGGGCGGTTCGGTGCGCGTGCCGGCGGCGTTTTGTGGGCTGTATGGTTACCGCCTCACCCCACGTGATGCATGGCTCAGTGACGCCTTTCCGCTGGCCCAGAGTTTTGATACCGCCGGATGGTTTACGGCCAATGCCTCCGACATGCGTCAAGCCATCGGCGCACTCATCGGCTGGCGGGACAATCCACGCGAACCGCGCGGTGTTTACCTCGAACCGACCGGACTTGATGCTGATGTCGCCCTCGCCTGCCGGACGGCGGCCGCGCGTTTTGCGCCCTCTGCGGCAATAGATTTGCAGGGTGATCTCATCGCGGCCTTTGCACGCGCCGCAGAAGCTTACTCCGTGATTGTCGGCCAAGAAGCTTACGCCACGCATCGCAACTGGCTGGAAACTCAGCTAACGCGCTACGACCCTGCAGTTCGGGGCCGGCTTGAATGGGCGCGGCAATTGACCCCGGCCGCACGGCAAACCGCCCAAGTCACCCTTGCTGCCGTGCGCCTGAAATGGACCCAGTTTTTCCTGACCTACGATTTCCTCGTCATGCCCGCCTCACCTTGTGCCGCCATGACCAAAGCGGAAATCACGCCGGAAAATCGCTCACGCATCCTCGCCCTCACCGCCCCGGCTAGCCTGGGCGGGCTGCCGGTGCTCACGATCCCCGTGCCCCTTCCCTCCGGTTTGAGCACAGGGCTCCAAATCATCGTCAACCACCCGCAAAGCCCCGTCGTGCCCTGGGCACTGGGCCGGTAGGACCCGCGGTAATCATGCGGGCAGATTCAGCAATCGCCGGGCATTCCCACCCATGATCGCATCCAATCGCATCGCTGATACGTCCGCACGGTGCGCTTCGGCGACAAAACGAGCAAACCCCGGCTCAGCATCCAGTGCGGGATAAATATTGAGCGGATAGTCGGAGCCAAACAGCACCCGTTCCGCCGGGATCTTCGCCAGGACTTTGCGCCAGATTTCCTCACCATAAAGCAGCGGCGAAGCGGCGGTATCGTAGTGTATATTATCCGGCAACGCCGCCGTTCCGCGCAAAGGCAGCAGTCCACCCCAATGCGCCAGGATAAAAGTCGTCGCGGGAAACCTCCGCGCGAGTGCCACAAAATCTTCCAAGGGCGTTTCTATCTTTCCCGGATAATCCCGGCTGGCGGGATCCGTGACGTGCAAGTTTATGGGCATGCCCCACTCGCCGGCGCGTTTCAGCACGGCGGCCAGGACCGGATCGTGCATCAAGATACCTTGCGAATGCGGCGACAGTTCGCCCACCCCAATTAACCCCGAATCACGGGCGATCCATAATTCGCCCAGCGCCTTATTCTCATCCCCTCTAGGATAAATCGCCGCGAATGCCGACAGGCGGTCGGGATGCGCCTGCACGCATTGGGCATAAAAGCGGTTTTGCATCTGACAGGTTTCTGGCCGCTCCCAATACCAGCCGAGCAGCACCGCCCGCGTCACGCCCCCCGCATCCATGGCGTTGAGCAATTCCTTCACACTGGGAAAGCCCTGCACTGGTTGGCCGTTTTTGCGCCGTCGGGTGCATAACTGTGCCCAATGGGACTCGCCGCAGGCCGCCGCCCAGCCGGCGGGATCGCGGTTTACCTCGGGCGGATAGAGATGCACGTGCGCGTCGATGATCGGCATATTGGCTCGTTCTCGTTCCTCTTTATCGTTCTCCTAATCGTTCTCTTTATCGGCTATTGCTTCCCGCCAAGGAGAACGAGAACGATTAGGAGAACGAGAACGATTTTTCAACCCCATGCTCAACCGTCTCTTCAAGCTCGCCCAGCACGGCACCACTCCGGGCCGGGAAGTGCAGGCCGGGTGCACGACTTTTGCCGCGATGGCCTACATCCTCGCGGTCAACCCTGCCATTCTGGCGGCGGCCGGCATGCCTGCGGGCGGACTGGTGACGGTCACAGCGGTGAGCGCCGCCGTGAGCACGCTCATCATGGCGCTCTATACGAATCTGCCGCTCGCCCTCGCTCCGGGCATGGGCATCAACGCCTATTTTTCCTACACGGTGTGCATCGGGCTCGGCGTGCCTTGGCAGCAGGCCTTGGGCCTCGTCTTCATCAACGGCCTCGCCTTCTTGGCACTTTCGCTCTCGGGCATTCGGGAAAAAATCATCAATGTCATCCCCTACCAGCTCAAGATGGCCATCACCTGCGGCATCGGGCTCTTCATTGCTTTCATTGGTCTCAAAAACGGCGGCATTATCGCCGCTCACCCCGAAACTTTGGTCACCCACGGCCAGCTCGGCTCGCCGCCGGTGCTCCTGTGTTTCGCCGGGATATTGCTGACCGTCGTGTTGCTCGTGCGCCGCGTGCCCGGCGGGATCATCCTATCCATCGTTGCGATCACGCTCGTCGGCTTGGTTTTGCCTGATGGCCACGGTCGCATGGTCACGTCCCTGCCCGACCGGCTCGTTTCCCTGCCGGCCTCGATGAGTGACACGTTCCTCCAATTCAATCTCGGCTACTTCACCCAGGATCCGATGAAGGCGATCACCGTCGTGCTCACGCTGCTCCTCATCGCACTCTTCGATAACGTCGGCACTCTCATCGGCGTAACGCAGCGCGCCGGCTTGCTCGACAAGGAGGGCCGGCTGCCCGGCGCCGGCAAGGCCCTCGTCGCCGACTCGCTCGGTGTGATCGCTTCCGCGAGTTTCGGCACCTCGAACGTCGTCAGCTACATCGAATCCGCCTCGGGCGTCGAGGCCGGCGGTCGCACGGGCTTGGTCGGCGTGACCGTCGCAGCATTGTTTATCGTGGCGCTGTTTTTTACGCCGCTCATCCAGGCGATTCCCGCGGTCGCCACCGCGCCCGCCCTCGTGGTCGTGGGCATTTTCATGTTTCAGTCCGTCACCCAACTCAACCTCGACGACCTCGCGGAGACCGCGCCCGCCTTCATCATCATTCTCGCCACGCCACTAACCTTCAGTATCGCTGAAGGCATCGGCCTCGGTCTCGTCGCCTACGCCCTCATCCACCTCGCAGTCGGTCGCGGGCGGCAGGTGGCGTGGATGGTTTATGCCTTGGCCGGCATTTTCGCCGTCCATCTTTTCCGCGGACTCTTCACGGGCTAAGCGCCAGGCTGCCTCGTGGCCGCGCCGATCACCAGCAGCGGCAGCGCGGTATTATGCCGCACCTTGTCGATGGTGCTGCCGTGGATCAAATCACCGATCAGTTTGTGGCCGTGCGAAGCCAGCGCGATGAGATCACACCCCGACGTTGCCGCGATTTTCACGATTTCATTGGGTGGATTTCCCAAGGCCAGCAGGGTCGTCACCACCAGTCCGTCGCCACGGAGTTGCCCGGCGGTCTTGTCCAGATAGGCGATGTCCTCGCGCATCTCGGCTGATTCCGCCAGTTTCAGTTGTTCGAAATTTCGCGCTGCCCAGCCGTCCGCCACGTGCAACAACAGCAATTCCGCCCCGAGCTGCCGCGCAAGTTGCGCGATGTGCGGCACGAGTTGCCGGTCGGCCGGTCCGTTTTCGAGGGCGACGAGGATTTTTTTATACATGGTCGGAAGTGGGGTTAAGTGCCGCCCGTGAGCCCGGCGATATCAAGCAGGAGCTTCACGTTGAGTGCGATGATGACGAGCGTGATCGTCCAACCGAGGAGCTTGATCCACCATGGATTCACAAACTCGCCCATTTTCATTTTTTCGCCGGTAAACCGCATGAGCGGCCAGCACGCGAAGCCGAGCTGCATACTCAGGCACACTTGGCTAGCCACGAGTAACTCGGTAGACTTATCTTCACCATAAATTCCAATGACCACGATCGCCGGCACGATCGCAATCCCGCGCGTGATCAGACGCCGCAACCAGGGACGGAGCCGGATATTAAGAAAACCTTCCATCACGATCTGTCCGGCCAGCGTGCCGGTGAGCGTGGAGTTTTGGCCCGACGCCAGCAGCGCCACCGCGAACAAAATACTCGCAAAAGTCACGCCGAGCACGCCGTCGAGCAGGTGGAATGCTTCCTGAATTTCGCCCACCCCGGCGTTATCCGTCCCGTGAAAAGCCGCCGCCGCCAGCACGAGGATCGCGCCGTTGATAAAGAGCGCGAACATGAGTGCAAAGGTCGAGTCGATCGTCGCAAACTTGATCGCCTCGCGCTTGCCGCCCGAGCTCTGCTCGTATTTCCGCGTCTGCACGATCGAGGAATGCAGGTAGAGATTATGCGGCATCACCGTCGCGCCCAGAATACCGATGGCCACGTAAAGCATCATCGGATTGCGCAAAATTTCGCTCGTCGGCACAAAGCCCGCAACCACGCCGCCGATGTCAGGCTTGGCGAGGAACAGCTCCACTGCGAAACACCCACCGATGGTCAGCATCAGCGTAATGACGACCGCCTCGAGGTAGCGGAAGCCCTTGTTTTGCAGCAGCAACACGACCATCACATCCGCCGCGGTGATCACGCAGCCCCACACCAGCGGAATGCCGAACAGCAATTGCAGCGCAATCGCCGAGCCGATCACTTCCGCCAGATCACACGCCGCAATGGCCAGCTCGCAAAGGATCCATTGGAACCACACCACTGGTCGCGGATAGTGATCGCGGCAGGCTTGCGCCAGGTCGCGCCCCGTGGCGATGCCCAGCTTAACGCACAGGTGCTGCAGCAGAATGGCCATCATGTTCGAAATCAGGATGACCGAAAGCAGCGTATAGCCAAACTGCGCGCCACCCGCGAGGTCGGTCGCCCAGTTACCCGGGTCCATATAGCCGACCGCGACCATGAAACCCGGACCGGAGAATGCGAGCAGCTTGCGCCAGAAACCCGCCCCGGAAGGCACGGTCACGGTGCGATGCGACTCGGGCAGGCTCGTCGCCACACGGGCACGCCTCCAACCGGTTTCGGGAGTAGAATTATCGGGCAGGGATTCGTTCATGGAAAAATCAAAACCGGCGGCTCACGCCGGCGAAGGGCTGGTAATCCGGGGCGGACCGCGTGAGCCCAAAGTTGCAGCCGGCATCCCATTGCAGGTCATCGGACCACGCATAAGTCAGACCGAGATCAAACTGGCCCTGCCATTTGCATCCCGGCGCATTGCCGGCGACTGCCACTAATTCCACATAGCCGCCCAACCTGCCGCCAAGGTTCCGGCTGAGCGTGATCGAGTTCAGCCATGCGAGATCATAACCACCCGCGCCATCGCTGATCCAATCCACTTCAGTCATCGCCCCGAGCCCCACTTCTCCCGGCAAATCGACGGCGAAGGGCACGATGATACCACCCTCGGTTTTACCATTGCGCATAACCGAAGCCGCCAGCGGCCATTTGATAAACGGCATGAGGCCCAGCGCGGTGCGTCCACCGTCATTGCCCCAGAAGTTGAACTTCAGGCGGGTGGTCACATCACCGAAACCGGAGGTTTCGGTTACGCTGCCATTGAGGCGATCTTCCGTGCGTTCCGTGCGCGTGACCTCATGGGGATTCACTATGAGCTGAAGGTCCATGCGGTTGGTCAGCCCGGCTTTCAGGTTCAACGCGGCATAGCTCCGGTTCGTCGTCCGCACATCCGCGCCAGCCGCCGGATCATGATCAAAGGCAAAATTGAACACGTCTGCCTCGATTTGAAAATGCCCTGCCTCGACGGTATAAGGGCTCTCCGTCTGGTCCGGCCGGTCGGTGGAAAGTGCACGCCGGTTTTCCCGGGCCGTCGCCCGGCCGGGGAAATCGGCCATGCGGTCGTCCGCCGTGACGGCGGCTGGGCTCAAAACCCCGGCCAGACAGCCCCACGCGAGAGCGCAGCGATTATGTATGTTTTTATACATGTTGTAGCATTAGCTACATTTTGTCCGCTCGACTTGTCAACCCAATCATTGTTTGGATGGTATGTTCGTGAAAAAGCCCGCCCGTAATTCCAAGAAATCTGTGCGCCCGTCCGCCCTGCAGGCCGAAAGCCTGCAGCAGACCCGGCGCGAGCACGCCTCTGAGATCGCCGAGGACTATGTCGAGGCCATCGCCGACCTTTCAGCTTCGCAGGGCGAGGCCCGCGTGGTCGATCTCGCCCGCCGGCTCGGTGTCACCCATGTGACCGTGAATCGCACCGTCGCCCGGCTCCAGCGGGATGGCTACGTCATCGCCCGGCCCTACCGGGCGATCTTTCTCACCGACGCCGGCCATAAGCTCGCCGCCGCCTGCCAGCAGCGCCACCTCACCGTGGTGGCTTTTTTGCGTTCCCTCGGGGTGCCGGAGAAAGCAGCCGAGCTTGACGCCGAGGGCATTGAGCACCACGTCAGCCCGGAAACCCTCGCCGCGTTCGAGCGTTACTTGCGGAAGGGTTGACCACCCCTGCGCGGCCGGCCTATTTCCGCCTTGCCGGTCCGCGGAACGCCCAACCACACTGCGCCCCGATGTCGAAAAACTTCGCGCGCATCGTCTTCGCCCTTACGGCCTGCTTTTTCGCGGCGTTTTTTCTTTGGCCTATCCTGCAGATCTTGAAAGGCGGCTTCATCGACGCCGACGGCCACTTCACCCTCGCCTATCTCGCCGCGCTGTTGGCGGATCCGGTTTACCTCGGCGGCCTGCGCAACTCCTTCCTCCTCGCCTGCGCTACTACCACCCTCGCCCTGATCATTGCCCTGCCGCTGGCCTTCATTTCCGACCGGTTTATCTTTCCCGCCAAAAACCTGCTCGGCTCGCTGGTCCTGATCCCCATGATCCTGCCGCCCTTCGTCGGCGCCATCGGCATCAAACAGATCTTCGGGCAATACGGCGCACTCAACAGCCTGCTCATCGACATCGGCCTGCGTCCCGAGGGCTGGGCCTTTGACTGGTTCGCGGCCAATCAGTTCTGGGGTGTCGCCATCGTGCAGGCACTTTCCCTCTACCCCATCATCTACCTCAATGCCGTTGCCGCGCTCGCCAATATCGATCCGGCCATGGAGGAGGCCGCCCAAAATCTCGGCTGCACCGGCTTCCGTCGCTTTTGGAAAATCACCCTGCCGCTCATCAATCCCGGTCTCTTTGCCGGCGGCACCATCGTCTTCATCTGGGCGTTCACCGAACTCGGCACTCCGCTCATTTTCGATTACGCCAAGGTCACTTCCGTCCAAATTTTTTACGGCCTGAAGGACATCGGCGGCAATCCGTTCCCCTACGCGCTCGTCGCGGTCATGCTCGTCAGCTCGATCACACTCTACGCGATCGGCAAGGGTCTTTTCGGCCGCACCCACTACGCGATGATGGCCAAGGCCACCAGTTCAGGTGGCCCGCGGACGCTGCCGTTGGGGCAGAGTCTGCTTTGCACCGTGATGTTTGCCGGCGTCATCTTCATCGCCGTGCTGCCCCATCTCGGCGTCATCTTCGTCGCCTTTTCCAGCGACTGGTATGGCACCGTGCTGCCGCAGCACTACACCTTGGAAAACTTCGACATTGCGCTGGGCCACGACCTCACCGTGCCGGCCATCGCAAACAGCCTCAAGTTTGCCAGCATCTCCACCGTCATCGATATCTTCCTCGGCATTGCCATCGCCTACGTCGTCGTGCGCTCCAAGCTCGCCGGTCGCCAGATCCTCGACTTCCTCGCGATGCTGCCCCTCGCCGTCCCGGGCCTCGTGCTCGCCTTCGGATATCTCGCCATGTCGCAGGAAGGAAAGTTCTTCGAGTTCCTTAACCCGGTGAAGGATCCGACCATCCTGCTGATCATCGCCTATTCCGTGCGCCGCCTGCCCTACGTGGTCCGCTCCGCCGCCGCCGGGTTCCAGCAAACCAGCGAAACTCTGGAAGAGGCCGCCCAGAATCTCGGCTGTCCACCGCTCAAGTCGATGATCAAGATCACGCTTCCGCTCATCGCCGCCAACCTGATTGCCGGCGGCCTGCTCGCCTTCGCCTTTGCGATGCTCGAGGTTTCCGATTCGCTCATCCTGGCGCAAAAACAGCTCTATTATCCGATTACCAAGGCCATCATGGAACTCTTTCAACTGCTCGGCGACGGCAAGTTCATCGCCAGCGCGCTCGGCGTCTGGGCCATGGTTTTCCTCGGCGTGACCATCATCGGCATGAGCCTGTTGCTCGGCAAGAAACTCGGCGCCATCTTCCGCGTTTAGCGGCGCTAAACACGCCGTGCCGCAGCCCGCGTCGCGGGCGAAAGCAGGCCGACGCGACGCCACCCCCACCCATGCTCTACCTGCTCTTCGTCTCCCTCCTCTGGGCCTTTTCGCCCGGCTTGATCAAACACTTCCTCGGCGATCTCCCGTCACCGGCCATCGCCACCGTGCGGTTGGGGCTGACGGCACTGGTCTTTCTCCCGTTCATCCGACTGCGGCTCATGCCTTGGCGCACCGCCGGTTGGTTCGCGGGCATCGGCGCGATCCAGTTCGGCGTCATGTATCTTCTCTACCTGCAAGCCTTCAAACATCTCCAAGGCCACGAGGTTTACCTGTTCACCATTTTCACCCCACTCTACATCGTCCTCCTCGACGGCGCGCTCACCAACAAACTCGCACTGCGCCATGCCGCCGCGGCGCTGCTATCGGTCGCCGGCGCCGCCCTCATCATTCAACGCCGTGCGGGCACACCCGATATCATGATCGGCTTCCTCCTCGTGCAGGGCTCCAACCTCTGTTTCGCCGCCGGCCAGATCGCCTACAAGCGCACCCGCCCCGCTCTCACCCAGCTCACCGACGTCCGCCTTTTCCCGTGGCTCGCCCTCGGTGGTTTCACGGCCACCGCATTCGTCGCCGGTCTGTCGACCGACTGGGGCCACTTCGCGCCCACCACCACGCAATGGCTCGTCCTCGCCTTTCTCGGTCTCATCGCCAGTGGCGCGGGATTTTTTCTCTGGAATCTCGGCTTGGGCCGCGTGAATGCCGGCACACTCGCCGTCTTCAACAATGTCAAAATCCCCCTCGGCGTCGCCTGTTCGCTCCTCTTCTTCGGTGAGCAAGCCGACCTATCCCGGCTGTTACTGAGCGGCCTCCTGCTGCTCGCAGCCATCGCGTTCGCCGAGGGCTGGTTTCTGCCGCGATCCACCGCCCGTGCCCCCAAAACATAACCTGCCATTCTCCTGATGACACAATTTGGCCCGCATCAGGATTGCTCATCCGGGTCGATCCGTGAAATCCGTGGTTAAGCGTCTTTCCCCTATGCCTACCTCTCCCCGACCCAATCTCGCCGCGCTCGGCAATTGGATTCACTCTTGGGTTCAACCCGAGGGCTCCATCCACGGTTTCCACAACCATCCGGTTTGGGGGGCCAACCCCTACCGCTGGGGCGATTTCACGGCCGGGCATACGACCTGGGCCTCGCCCTTTCTCGCCGGACTCGCCGAGGCCATTCAGCAACGTCCCGATCCACGCGCCCAAGCGCTACTCGAACGACTCGTCAATTTTCAGAGCACATCGTTTGCCGCCGACGGCCAATACCGGCACATCGGTTTCAACGCGGGTGAAATTTGCCAAAGGGGGCTCATCCACAACGCCGTGCCCAATCTTTCCCTCGGGCTCACGGCGTATTACGCTCAGGCCTGGTTGCCGGTGAAATTGATGGACCAGATCCGCGACGCCATCATTCGCAATATGACCGCAGGCTGCCTGCCCTACGGCACCGACGGCCGCCCCAACCAATCGGCGGTGGCGAATCAGGACTATGCCCGCATCTGGGGCAAGCTGCTCTTCACGCAAGTATTCAAGGACCACCGTTGGTATGATTCCACGCGCGCGGATCTTGATTACATGATCAAGCATTTTCACCTCAGCGGCATCCCGGATGCGGAGAGCGCGGGCACGCTGCGGATTTTAGGCATCAAGGACATCCTCGAACCTTCCGAATATTACGGACTGATGATTTGCCCGCTCATCCTCGCCGCGGAAATTTACGGCGAACCACGCTACCTCGACGAGGCGGGTAAACTCTGCCGTCACGTTGCCCGCTCGCAGTGGGTCGATGAGCGCGGCTTCACCCGTTGCCATCGCACTTGGTTTTACCACGCCGGCCGCTGGCATCACAATCGCGGACCGATGTTGATCGGCGGCATGGGTGACTCACTCGAAGGCATTCAACGCTACGTGCGGTTGCGCCCCGATGCGGAA
>JAGNQV010000287.1 GCA_017988885.1 Opitutaceae bacterium
CAGGGCGTGAACGGCTTTGTGGATAAGACGGAGCCGCTGAACTATGTGCTGCAAGCGGTGGAGACGGTGATGAAGGGCGGGATGTTTTTCGCCGCCAACGTAGCACCGAAGGCCGGGGCGGATGGCGCGACTGGCCGGATGGTGACGCGACCGGCTCCGGCGGGGCAACCGCCCCCGGCCGCACCTTCACTGGCGGCGGGCAACACGCTTTCGCCCCGTGAGATTGAAGTGGCGCGGCTTGTGACGGAGGGGCTTTCCTCGAAGGAAATCGCCAGCCAGCTGGGCCTGAGCGTTCGCACCGTGGAAAAGCACCGCGCGAACATCATGGACAAGCTCGGGGTGCGCGAGGTCGCGAGTCTGGTGCGCTATTGTGTGCAGGCCGGGATCGGAAAGGCTTGAGGGCGGCCGCCAGGTTCGCGGCGACGTGAGGTCCACTCAACTGCCGGCGAAAGCCCGCAGGGCACCGGAAGTCGCGGCAAACTCGGTGGTGACATTATCAAAATCGGCTTCGGTCAGCGGCGTGCCCTCTGGATTGGAAAGCCGATCCTCCAACTCGCCCATGAGCTCGGCCAAGCCGATGGCCCCCATGTGGTGGGCGCTGCTCTTCAGGCTGTGGGCGGCGAAGTGCTGCCGCTGGCGGTCGCCACTATTGAGCTCGTGGTTGAGGCGATCGAACTCCCGCAGATAGATTTGCACCAGTTCACGGGTGCTCTCGATCCCTAACTCGTCCACTAAGATTGCGACGGCTGAGTTGGGCGGTTTGATGCCTGGAGGGGTTGGAGGCAGATCTGACATGCGGGTAAGCAAAGGACAATCAAAGCGGAAAAATCTTTAAAGCTTAAATAAGGGGAATTGCCTATATTTTTTGGGCTGCGGCGTTCGTGGTAGGGCATGACTGCCAGGTGCGCTGTTGGATATTCTCGGTCGGCCCGGCGGTCCGACCCCACCGGTGCGCTCTCGCTAAAGTCCAATAGCTACGGACGATTGGGATCAGGTCCGATGGCTGACCCAAAGCCGCTCCTACAGTGGGTCCGATCCAATGACTTACTCCGGGGATATTTACTTGCTCGTGGCAAATACGCGCAGCGGCCCGGCGGAGCGTTCGAACTCTTCAGTGATGGCGCACAGATCGTCGGCAGTGACTTCGCCGGCAGGCGATTGCAGGCGCAGCTCCAAGGCGGCCATGCGCTGCGAAAGCGAATGGGCCCCCATGTGGCGGGCGCTGCTTTTCAAGGCATGCGCCGTGCGATGCTTTGCTTCATGGGTGCCGCCTGCCAGCGTGCGGATGAGACCATCGAATTCCCGCAGGTAGGTGCGCACGAGTTCACGTGTGTCGTCCAGTCCGAGCACGTCAACGAGCGCGCTGATGCTTGGGTTGGGTGGGGTGGGATTGTCCATGATACTGCAGCGGGAACAAATACAATGGGACCGGATTTAACAGGGAAAAATGCGGATGCGAAATCGAGTCAGGCGTAACGCGCGAGCGCCTCACCGGTGAGGCGGCAGATCGTCCAGTCATCGAGCCGGCGGGCCCCGAGGGATGCATAGAAATCGATGGCGGGTTGGTTCCAGTCGAGGACCGACCACTCCATGCGGCCGCAGCCGCGCTGGTTGGCGAGACGAGCAAGGTGTAGCAGGAGCGCCTTGCCGATGCCCCGGCCGCGAAAAGCGGGAGCAACAAAGAGGTCTTCCAGATACAGGCCGGGTTTGGCGAGAAAAGTGGAATAGTTGGGAAAGAAGAGCGCAAAGCCGGCCGGCTGCGCGTCGGCGAAGGCGAGGACGCACTCGGCAGCAGGTTTTTCGCCGAAAAGCGTGGCGTGGAGTTTCTCCTCGGTGGCCTCCACCTCGGATGATAATTTTTCGTAGCAAGCGAGGTCGCGGATGAAGGCGAGGATTAAGGGCACGTCGGCCGGCGTCGCGGCGCGGATGAGCGGGGGCATGGGGTGAAAACGGCAGGCCGCCGGGGAGAGTCAAGCCGCGGGCGGTGGGTTTGTCCCTCGACAAAACCGTGGCAGCCGCGTTTTTTCAGCCGGCCATCCTTCATGATCTTTCCGCTGGAATTACCTCCCCTAGCGAATCTTTTTCCGGCCGGTTGGCCGGTGGAATTACGCTGGGCCAGCGGGGTGGTCGGTGGAGTGCTTTTGGGGTTGGGGCTCGTGTGGGGCTGGCGTTACCGGCGGCGGGCGGAGCAGACACGGCGGGAGTTGCGGCGGGCTGAAGAACGTTTCCGGCGGTTCTTTGAAGAGGCCACGGTCGCGATCATTGACGAGGATTTCAGCGCCGTGCAGCGCCGGCTCGAGGCTTTGCGGGACCACGGGGTGAGGGACTTGCGGGCCCATCTCCAAGACAATCGGGCCCTGGGGCTGGAGTTGTTCCAGTGCGTGCAAATCACGGCGGCGAACCGGCGGGCGCTGGCCATGCTCGACGCCATTAATCTTGAGGATTTTATCGAGCGCCTGCGGCGGCAGAAGCAAGCGGTGCCGCCGGAAGTGTTCACCGAAGAGCTGGTGGCCATCTGGGAAGGCCGCGACACCGTGACGGTGGAAACGTCCTACCACAGCGAGGGCGGACAGTTGCAGCGTGGCATCCTGCAATGGACGTTGCTGCGCGAAAACGGGGTGCGAAACTTTGCGCGCGTGCAGGTGGTGTTTACGGACCTCACGGCCCTGCATGCCTCGGAGGAGCGCTACCGGCAACTTTTCGAAGGGGCGGCGGTGGGAGCTTATGAAACGCTGCCGGCCGGCGGCTTGCGCACGGCGAACCCGGCGTTCGCCCGGACGCCGGGTTTTGAGTCGCCCGCCGAGTTGCTGGCGCAGAGCGCC
>JAGNQV010000288.1 GCA_017988885.1 Opitutaceae bacterium
CCGGGCGTGTGCTTGAGGGCGCGGATCTGCTGCTGCGACTCGGCGGCGAGGTCCACGATATCCTCATGGAGGATGCCCAGGACGCCGTTGAGCGCGCCGTAGATTTCCTCGATGCATTCATGGTTCAGCGCCTCGGCAATGATGCCTGCGACACTGGCGTTGATGACGGAGGTGGGACCGCCGGACTGGCCCACCAAAACATTTCCTACGAGTTCAGCCATGAGAGTTGAGATAAGTGATTAAAGAGAACGTGAGGGGACAGGAAAGCGGGTCGCGCCGGCGGGACGCAAACCCTATTTTTTGAGCCCGGGCGATTAGGGCAAAATAATCGCGGAAGCGCGGAGAAACAGAGTCGCGGAATCCGGTTCGATCCGCGATTCCGGCCTTTCGCGTTTCCGCGATGGATTGGGTGGTCAGAGCAGCCGGCCGGGCTTGTAGTCGGCGGCACCCTTGTGCCGCTTGGCGAGGGGCTTCACTTCTGCGACAAAGGCATCGACTTGGTGCGGGGCGGCGCCGACGAAGCGGTGGCTCTCGGCGAGGATGGCGGCGAGCGCCTTCTTGCCGAGGCCGATGCGGCGGTCACCGGCGAGACGGTTGAGCAGGTCGGCATCGCCGCCGGTGCGCAGGGCCTTGGCGGCGGCGAGCGCGTGCTCCTTGATGGCTGCGTGCGCGGTTTCACGGCCCGCGCCGTGTTTCACGGCTTCCATGAGAATCGTGGTCGTGGCGAGGAAGGGCAGGTTGCGCTCGTTCTCCGCGGCGATGGCGGCGGGAAAAACCTCCATCTGGCGAAGCACGGTGAGAAAAGTTTCCAGCAGGCCGTCGATGGCGTAGAACGCATCCGGCAAGGCCACGCGGCGGACGACCGAGCACGAGACGTCGCCCTCGTTCCACTGGTGGCCGGCGAGCGCGCCGGTCATCGTGACGTAGCCGCTGAGAATCGTGGCGAAGCCGCAGATGCGTTCGCAATTGCGGGCGTTGACCTTGTGCGGCATGGCGGACGAGCCCACCTGGCCGTCTTGAAAACCTTCCGTGAGCAGGCCGGCCCCGGCCATGAGGCGCAGCGTGGTGGCGAAACTGGCGGCGGCAGTGCCAAGCTGGTGCAACGTGGTGACCGTTTCGAAATCGAGGCTGCGCGGATAAACCTGGCCGACCGCGCCGAACGAGGCATGAAAACCGAGATGCTTGATGATGCGTGACTCGAGCTGGTCCACCTTGTTGGTGTCGCCACCGAGCAGGGTGAGCTGGTCGAGCTGGGTGCCGACGGCGCCTTTGAGGCCGCGCACGGGATAGCGTTCGATGAATTCACCGAGGCGGTTGAAGGCGACGAGCAACTCCTCGCCGAACATCGCGAGGCGCTTGCCGAGCGTCGTGGGCTGGGCCGGGACGTTGTGCGTGCGGCCGGTGATCATCAGGTCGCGGTGGGCCTCGGCCTGCCGGGCGAGGCCGAGCAGCGCGGCGGCGGCTTTCAACTGGACGACCTTGAGCGAGCGAAAGACCTGCAGTTGCTCGACGTTTTCCGTGAGATCGCGGCTGGTGAGGCCGAGGTGGATGAACTGACGCTTGGCGAGATCGGAAAATTCCTCGATGCGCGCCTTCACGTCGTGGAGCGTCACGCGCTCGCGCTGGGCGATGGCGGCGAGGTCGATCTGGTCCTTCACCTTTTCGTAATCCTTGATCGCGTCGGCCGGGATCGGCACGCCGAGATCGCGCTGGGCCTTCATGACGGCGATCCAGAAATCTCGCTCCAAGGCAACGCGGCCGCGTTGCGACCAGATATCCTTCACGGCGGCCGAGGCGTAGCGCTCGGCGAGGACATTGGGAATGGAGGTGGCGGGAGAGTCGTTCACGGGGGAAGCTGCCCAGTAAGCAGGCTGGCGGGCGGTTGCCAATGGCAAATGCCGGCGGAGGTGCGGGGCCCGCCTTCGCCTAGCCTACGGCGGGCTCTGAAATGCCCGCGAGGGCATTTCAGAGAAAGGAGCAGATATATTCGCAGAGGCCGGACGGCACCTCGATGGTGAAACCGTGCTTGCCGGGCACGTCAAAGAAAGTGCCGGCGGCATAGTCCGCGGCGACGGTGGTGCCGTCGAGGGTCACCCGGCAGGAGCCGGCGATGATTTCCATGCGCTCGGGGGCATCGGTGCCAAAATGATAGCTGCCGGGATAGATCAGCCCGAGGGTTTTCCGGGCACCGTCGGGCATGAGGAGGGTGTGGCTGACGACTTTGCCGTCGAAATAAACATTGGCTTTGGTCACGGCGGTGACGCCGGTGAGTTGGGTGGGCAGAGTGGACATGAGGCCCATCAATGGGCGGCGGCGCGCCCGGCCGCAAGCCAGCGAATTGTCATGCGGGACCGGCGGGAGCGCGGGCGGCTCGCCTGCATGGTCACTCGACTCCAGCCGAAAAAATTGCGGGCCAGCGGCCTGCGCTCCCAAGCTTACGCGGTCAGGCAGCGGACGGCCATTTCGCGGAGGACTTCCTCCTGCTCGTGCGAGCGCTCCACGATGGTCTCGAAAGCGGTGATGAATTCCTGCTGGTTGTCGATCAGCCGGCGCAACGTGGGCAGCTGGCCGCTGCCGGCGAGTTTGCCGACATACCACGCGTTCTGCGTGAAAAGATTGTAGGAGCTTTTCTCCGCGACGCCGGCAAATTTCGCCGCATGCACGCCGGCGGCGCGCTGGAGCCCATCGAGCCCGCGCGGGCCGAGGCGCGCATCACCCGCATCGAGGAGCGCGCGCACCTGGATGAGGATGCGGTTGCGGTTTTGCAGTGCACTGATGACGGGCCGGGCATCGCCGCCGCTGAAGAAATGCCGTTGGAG
>JAGNQV010000101.1 GCA_017988885.1 Opitutaceae bacterium
GCGACGGCGTTAACGAGCGTGCCGATGGGCGCGATGGTGATCCGCACTTCGTCGCCGCGGTGCAGCGTAAAACCGTCGGGCGGCACCACGCCGGTCCCGGTCATGAGATAGCAGCCGTGGGGAAACGTGTTGTCGCGAAACAGGAATTCCGCGAGCGAGGCAAAACTGCGCTTGATCTGGCTGATCGTCGTCGCACCCGTAAACACCGCGGCCCCGGCGCGACGGATCTCAAGGGCGATTTCCGTGGTGGCGGGCAGCGGCGTGTCGGTGATCAGCAGTGCCGGACCAAGCGCGGCGGAGCGATCGTAGACCTTGGCCTGCGGCAGGTAGAGCGGATTTTCGCCCTCGATGTCGCGTGAGCTCATGTCGTTGCCAATCGTGTAGCCGAAGATACGGCCGCGTGAATTGATCGCCAGCGTGAGCTCAGGTTCGGGCACGTTCCACTTCGAATCGCTGCGGATACGCACCGATTCGCCGGTCGCCGCCACCCGATGCGGCGTGGCCTTGAAAAAAATCTCGGGACGCTCGGCGTGGTAAACGCGGTCGTAGAACGTGCCGCCGCCCGCATCCTTCGACTCTTCCTTGCGTGCGGTCATGCTCCGAAAATACGTGACACCGGCCGCCCAGACTTCCTGCGACTGGAGTGGCGCGCGCGGCCGGGTCGGCACGACCGCGGGACTCGCGCCAGCCAGTTGCGCGTGCAAATAGGCGGCGGGATTCTCCGCGGTGAAAAGCGCGTCAAGCGCCAGCTCGAGACGCAGAATCTTGCCGTCGGCGACGGCCACGAGGTGATCAGCCGCAGGATAAATCAGGATCATGAGGAAGTGGCTTGGGCGAGCAGTTGCTTGATGCGCGCGGTATCGTAAACGCAGCCGCCCCAGCTGCCGCCACTCACGCTTTGGAGCGCAGCCCACAATTCGGTGTCAGCCGGGAGATCGGGATTCGCGCGAAGTTTTTCGCTCGTGGGTCGCGCGGCGAGTGCGGCGGCGGCGCTGCTTTCCGGGCCGCCAGCCGGCACGAAATCCACGGCACCCTCGAGTTTGCGCGTGTCGATGCGAATGCGCAGCCGATCGCCATCGCGGAGTTTGCCGAGCGGACCGCCCGCCCACGCCTCGGGGCTGATGTGGCCGATGCACGGGCCGGTCGAGACGCCGGAGAAACGTCCGTCCGTGAGCAGCACGACGCCCTTCGCCTTCTTGAGATATTTGATCGCCGAGGTGATTTGGTAGGTTTCCGGCATACCGCTCGCCGGGCCGATCCCGGCCAGCACGACGACTTCGCCCTGGCGGAGCGCATCGTCGCCGCGCGATTTGATCGCCGCGATGGCGGCGGCCTCGGAGCCAAAGACGCGCGCCGGTCCTTCGTGCGCGAACACCCCGTCGGCATCGAGCAAAGCGGGATCGATGGCCGTGCTTTTGACGAGTGCCCCCTCGGGCGCGAGGTTGCCGCCGAGAAACGATACGGTGCTGGCGAGGCCGGCCGCGCGCGCGTGTGCCGGTGCGAGAATGACCCGGTCGGGATCGACGCCGTCGAGTTCCCGCAGCTTCGCACGCAACCGCTCGCGCCGCTCGGATTTTTCCCACCAGGCGAGATTTTCCCCGAGCGTCTGACCGGTGACGGTGAGGGCGTCGAGTTTGAGCAGGCCCAGATCACGCAGGTGCAGCATCACCTCAGGCACACCACCGGCGAGGAACACCTCCACCGTCGCGTAATGCGTCGGCCCGTTGGGCAGCACATCGACCAGGCGCGGGACCTGGCGGTTGATCCGCGCCCAATCTTCCACCGTGGGGCGGCGCAGCCCGGCGGCGTGCGCGATCGCCGGCACGTGGAGCACGAGATTGGTGGAGCCGCCCACCGCGGCGTGGACGACCATGGCGTTGTGCAAGGCGTCCTCGGTCAGGATGGACGCGAGTGTCGTGCCTTTTTGCTCGAGCGCCATCAGCGCGAGCGCGGAACGATACGCCATGTCGCGCCAGATGGCGGCGCCCGACGGGCTGAGCGCAGCGTGCGGCAGCGAAAGACCGAGCGCTTCACCGACAACCTGTGACGTCGCCGCCGTGCCCATGAACTGACAGCCGCCGCCCGGCGAACCGCAGGCGCGACAACCCATCTGGGCGGCGTAATCGAGCGTGATTTCGCCCTGCGCAAAACGCGCGGCGAGCGTCTGCACTTTGGCGGTATCCTCGCCTTCTTCCGATTTCAGCGTCGTGCCGCCGGGCACGAGGATGCCCGGCAGCTGCTTCGTGCCGGCGAGCGCCATCATCATCGCGGGCAGGCCCTTGTCGCAAGTGGCGACGCCCACGACCCCGCGACACGTCGGCAGCGAGCGGATGAGGCGGCGAAACACGATGGCGGCGTCGTTGCGAAACGGCAGGCTGTCGAGCATCGCCGCCGTGCCGTTGGAGCGGCCGTCGCACGGATCGCTCACGTAGCCGGCAAACGGCGTGGCCCCGTGCGTGGCGAACGCGCGCGCCGCCTCCTCCATCAGCAGGCCGACTTCCCAGTGTCCGGTGTGATAACCGAGCGCCACCGGCGTGCCGTCCGGCGCGCGAATACCGCCTTGCGTGCTAAGAATGAGAAACTCCTTGCCGAGCAATTTGCGCGGATCCCAGCCCATGCCGGCGTTCTGCGTCATGCCAAACACCTGCCCGCTGGTCGCGTTGCGCAGCAGTTGCGCGGTCAGCGGCAGCTTGCCGGCCGGTCCGGGGGCCGTCGTGCGCAGCGTGTAGATCGCCGGATCGGGGGAATCAAGGAAAGCGGGAAAATTCATCGGACGCGGGGCAAAGCGAGCCAGCAGGCAGCCCGACCCGCCGCGCTTCTGCAAGACCAGCCTTTTCCTACCGGATGAATGCCGGCCTCGCTGGCCATGCCGCGCGAAAACCAGCGGACGCTAAAAGGTCGTGGCGCCAGGCGCGCATGGGCTGGGGCGCAAGAGGCCGGGCGCTGGTCCACCGCAGGCGGATTCGAACGCCGCTGCGGCGCACAAGTCTCACCGACTATTTTCTGCCATGAGGAACATTGCCCTATGCGCACAGTCGCAAAGCGTCGTCACTCATAATTTTAATCCCTCAATGCGCGCCTTATTGTATGCCAGCGGACTCGCCTGTGCCGTGGCCTCCGCAACGAATATGCGCGCGGCGGATCCCAAAGTCATGAGCGAGGCGATTCGTGGCGGTTTGCCGAAGTATGACCCCGCCGCGCACCATCCACTCTCCCTCCCCCCTCCAAAACTTGCGCGCCGTGCGGCAACACCAGCTTTGCCCGCACCTTCCACCAAACAGGATCGCTTGAATAATATCGTGACGTTGCCCGAGCTAGTGGTGCACGCCAATGCTGACCGCTCCAGCAAGGCCATGTCCGCCCCCAAGCTACCGCGCCTGGCCACACCCCGGCCACCGGGTCAGGACGCGCCAGCCGAGGCTTTCGAAACACCGCTGGCTCGCGACGAGCGCTTGGTAAAAAAGCATCTATCACCCTTGGATCGTTTTTTCCTTAATCGCTACACCCCTTTCGGAAATACCAAAGAGCAGCGCGCACGCCAAGCAGAAGCCCTTGAACAAAATGCGCGGCAATTAAACGAATTCGCCGAGTTGATCGAAGGCAGAACCAAGGACAAAATCAGACCGAGAGCGACCAGGAATTAAGGGAAGTCTACTACGACACCTACCTGTCACGCCCCAAATAAGGCCGGGGCTTGCGTGCACGCCACGCTCACCACATCCGCTGCTCGGGTGGATCGAAGACGAAACCGTGGAAGAACTTTCGCGCCTCGGGCGTGAGCTTTTGGTTGTAGAACCCCTTGCTGTAATTCCAGTGCGCACAGTTGCCGAGCATCCAGGGCTGCTCGTAACCGTAGTAGAGCATCGTGCGGCCGGCGGCCCCCTGCTGGTAGGGCGCCGCGGTGTGCCAGATCGCATTGTGAAAAAGGATCGCCGTGCCCGCGGGCGCGCAGACCTGCACTGCACCGGGAAACAAATCGCGGCGGCCCAGATCCTCCGCCGTCGGTTCGCGATTGGCCTTGTGGCTGCCGGGCACGACCGTGAGGTTGCCGCGCCAAGGCTGCGTCATGTCGCTGAGGTAGTAACCCACCTTCAATTGCAGCAGCGGGATCGGGCGACCCAAGCTGCGGTAGGCATCGCCATAGCCATCAATGTGCCAGCCCGGCGGCCGGTCCATAAAATCCTGCGCGTCCTCCATGATGGCGTCCGAAGCGTGATAGTGCGGAATCGGATGCAACAGCGCCCGGAGGTAGGGCAGCAGCGCCGGCCAGGTCAGCAGTTCCAGCAGCAGCGGATCGTCCTCCAGGAGGTTCAGGATGCGTGCGCTTTTTTCGCCATGGATCTGCGTGCAATCGGCGGGGACTCGGGGCGGCCAGACAGGCTTGTGCCCCGGCGGCACCCCGGCACGGCGGCGGGCGGTCGCGGCGTGCAACGCGGCGCACAGGCGCTCCACGTGCGCAGGCGTGAGAAAATTCTCCAGCACGAGGTAGCCGTTGTTGTCGAAAAAGAAACGCTCCGCCTCGGTGGGCGTCGCGGCCGGGGAGGAAACTGGAGCAGTCATGCAGGAGCATGCTGTTGGGGCACGGCACGTTTTCGTCAAGCGATGGCATACCCTGCCTCCTTGCTTGGGCGGCGGATCAGGGGCCGGCACGGCTACTCGACCCACAGTCTACCGTTAGGATTTCATTTGTTTTGACGCCAGCCAGGTCCCGCCAATGACAGAAGCGCGCTTTTCGCGCCTTCCCCCATGAAACTTAATCCCACCGTCGTTGCCCGTGGCCTCGTCAAGCACTGGAACTACTTCTCACATCATATCATCGCGAGCCCGGGCATGGCCCATCCGATGCAAGCCTGCTTTGAGGAGGCCTATGTGGTCATGGGCGCCGCCCGCACGATGCCGCTCCTCGACGACGCGCGCATGACTACCATCGGCCGCGCTTTCAACAGCCGGATGATGAAGTTCCAAGGCGTGCACCATCCCGACATGTTCGACATGGGCTACGGTTACGAATTCGACGAGAAGGGCCTGGTCAACTGCTCCTGCGTGGCCGACAACGCCTCCACCGCCAACGGCATGCTCGAAGTCGTGCGCGTGTTTCCCCACCTGCCGGAAAACCCACAGGTGCTCGCCAGCGTCAAGCGTTACATCGACCACTGCCTGAAGCATTACCTGACCGACAAGGGCGTGATGGGCGTGGGCATCCTCAACCACAAGTCCAACCCCGAGGGCATGAAGGAATACTGGTGCGCCGATTCGCTCTTCGCCGCCGTCCTGATCAACTACGCCGATCTGAGCGGTGAAACGCGCTACTATGATGTGGCCGTGCCGTTGATCGAATACATCAGCACCTTCGACTATAAAAAAACCCTCTGGGAGGAGTGGACCAAGGCTGCCCCGCAGCAAATCCTGCTCTACACCGGCGAAGGCCTCGTGGCCGCGCTCAAGAGCAAGGAAATGAAACGCCGCCTAGCGGTGCCGTTGCAAAACGTCATCCAGTTCAGCCCCAAGGCCGAACCCGAAAAACGCGTGCCCGCCCAGGCCCCCAATCTCGTCGAAAATGAATTGAAGTCCGCCAACACCGTCGCGGGTCATACCATCTGGGATCGCCTGCAATCCCGCTGGGCCGAGTTCGGCGACTGGCTGCACCACAACCAAATGGCGGACGGCAGTTTTGAGCATCCCGCCAACGATCACTTCCGCTGCTATGAACCGGGCCTCTCCTGGCTCTTGCTCGAAGCCGCCCACGGGATCGACGGCTGCGCCTGGCTTGAGTCCATCGCCGCAAAACAACTGCGCTTCATGGCCGGCGACGGCGGCAAACTCTACTATGGCCTGCGCGCCAACGATTTTGCCTCCGGTCTTGCCCTGCTCTCCTTTGCCACTGCCGGCGAGATGCTCAAGCAACGCGATCCGGTCGCGTGGGAAGCCGCCATTCAGGGCGTCTTCGATCGCGGGGAAGAAATCTGGTAAGCCGGATATCTTCAATTTCGAGTTTACAAGCTCTGGGCGGGATTTAACTTCCGCCTCTCACGCACCCGCCCGGGTGGCGGAATTGGCAGACGCAGTAGACTCAAAATCTACCGACGAAAGTCTTGTGGGTTCGACCCCCACCCCGGGCACCATTTCACAGGTAAATTCGGGCATTTTTTCAGTTATTCGGCGATTATTTTAGGCGCGCATATTAAAATAATTTGACGCTTTGTTTGACGTTTGGACTTGAACTTAAAACAAAACGGAAGTGCGGTGCGCCATGGCCCAAATTCATGTCCATCGGCGCGGGGGAAAAACCATCGGATTTAGTGTGGACTTGGGGGTCCAAAAAAACGGAAAGCGCGAACGCAGGTTTTTCAAGCGTGAGGCCGATGCCACTTCATTTGCGAATTCCTATAAGGGCGACCAAACCCCATTGGGAGTGCTTTTCGACCGAAAGTCAGAAATCCTAAGCTGCTATGAACGCTTACGGGAAGTTGACGCAACGTTCACTGACGCCACCAATTTTTTCATTTTACACGGCGCAAGGAAAGGCAACCCCGCCATCGGAGCAGTAGTCGAAAGACTGTTAGAAGAAAAGGAACAAGCAGGGCGGAAACCAAAGTATCTCACGAATCTAAATAAGACTTTCGACGCCTTCACTAAATACGTGAAGAGTGGAACTCGTATCGGAGACATTGATTCTGAAAAGGTGAATCGGTTTGTCTACAAACGGCACCAGCGACTGAGTGCCGTAACGAAGCTGAATTTGATTCGAAATCTCGCAGTTCTGTTCAGGTTCGGTATTAAAAAGAAATACATTGGCATCAACCCGGTTGGAGAAATTGACCGGCCGGAAATTAAGTTCTCCGTCCCAAATGTAATATCTCCCGATGATTTTAAAAAGCTACTTGATTGCTGTTTGCGCAAGGAATGGCACGACCGGCTGACTGTTTTTGTGTTAGTTGGATTTTGCGGGGTGCGAATGGAGGAAGCATCACAACTCAGATGGGACGACATAGATTTCGTGAATAAGAAGGTCATGATTCCTGCTCATGTAGCGAAAAAAGGAAGCTATCGAAGAAACGTCATCCAACCTAACGCCATGATGTGGCTGGAAGCCATTCGTGACGACCGCAGAAAGGATTTCATCATAAAAAACGGTTGGGAGCATCTCCTTCGCAGCGCCGTAAAAGCCGCGAAAATTACTTATACAAAAAACTGCATTCGTCATTCATTCTGTTCTTATGCGCTAGAAGCAGAGTGGAGCCTTGCAGAAGTAATCGCCTACATGGGGCATAACGGCAGTCCAAACGTGATTGCGACGCACTATCGGAATCTAGTTGAACCAGCCGATGCTCTGAAATGGTGGCAAATTAAGCCCTCAAACACTTGAGCCTATGTGTCGCCTTACTCCCGTAAGGTCCGCAAAGGCAGTTTCCCTTGCGATATATCCCCTCCAATCGCTCGCGGGACTCACGGCAGGGGCTGGCGCTGGCGGCTTGTAGGAAACGATTCTAGCCGCCCGCGTTGGCTTGTGCCCGCTGGCGCGTTAGTGCTGACTCAGGAGCAACCCCAGCCCCATGAAAAAATCGAAGAAGCCAGCCAAGGCAGCGAAGCTGAAGGTGGTTCCCATTGAAGAAGCCGACTTGGACAACATGACCGAGGCTCAAATTCGGCGGATATACGCCAAGGATATCAAGGAGCGTGCCGAATATATATGGAGGGAGCAAGGCCATGGAGGCAGATTAACCATGGGAGATTGTATAGAAGGGACGGTGCGAGATATCAGAAATGGCATGTGGCCTTACCGAGAGGACGACTAAGAAACCGCCACATCAGACTCATTAGCCCCACTCACAAAAGGGTCTGGGGTTTTTTTATGCCCACACCAAATCGCCGCCCAAATTATTATAGTGAGACGCCCTTTCTTATATGTCGTTTTTTTCGATTCTACGTCGGTGGTTTGATATATATTCTATGAAGAGCATCTTCGGTGGCCCAAAGGTTTTTCAGTTAGTTCAGAGAATCCCCAGCCGCCACCGCTGGGGTTTTTCATTTATAGTCCGTCAGTGGCGTTCAATGCCCAAGTGGACTCCCTTAACGAGAGAACAGTTACAGAATTAACGAAGCTCGAAAACCTTCACGCGCTAGAAGGTCATCCTCCCACAGTTCATTCTCCGGGAAGGTTAATATCCCCAATCTCCGGGTTGGGCGTAAAGTGTGAGGCGGGTGGTTTACTCCATCTGATAGCACGGCCTGCGAGGGAAGAAACATGGCCAAAGAAAAAGTGATGGGCTTGACCGCACATGATTGACCAACCCATCAGCAAGTTGTCTCGCAAGAGACGAAGAGCACCCTGCTCACAGGTTTTTATTTTGGTATGACTTTTCCTATAAGGGTGCTGAGGCCGTAGCTGGCTTCTGTGATATGCCGCCCTCCCATTCCGAACAGAATGACGAGCGATGCACACTTCATCTTATAATGGGTGAAGTGTGCATCCACCACAGCCCTTCCGATACAGAATGACGTCACGAGATTTCTGGGAGTCAGTGGCAATGCCGGGATAGTTCTTCGATGGACTCTATCCAAGCGAGATGACATGAAAACTACGCCCGCACACGATGAGAAACAAAAAGCCGGATAAGAAGAATATTTTGTTGGCAAAAAACCTCTATGAGCTTCGTCAGGCCATAGACGTTCACCGCGTCATTGGGCTTAACAAGGCGAACCTCTCCGGCAAACCCGGCGCAGTCTTCCTCGCTCAGTGCCAGAGCTTCGCGGTCAACGTCATTACACTTAATATCTGCAAGGCTTACGAATACGAGAAGCGATATCCCCTGAATTCAATCTCCGGAATCATCACCAGCCTTCCGGATAAAAACTATTCGGCGTTCGTGTTGCGCGAGGTCGAGACGTTCTGCGGAACGTATGGCGAGAAGAGAAAGTCCACGCGATGCGTCGTCTTGCTGCGGCGGACACTACGCAGATTCAAGAACGCGCATCGTAGGTCGCTCGTAATGCTCAAGACGGTTCGGGACAAACAAGTCGCTCACAGCGAATATCCAGTTCGGCGACGGTTGCTGCCTTCACATGCAGAGTTCGAAGCATTGTTTCGATTCGCCTACGATTTCTATAAGGTTGTTTCTAGAGTTTTTATCGGCGTCTTCCCGGCTTCGGAAGCACGCCACGTTGAGGTGAGTCTGTTGAAGCTGATGGAAGCAATCGGGGTTAGTATGCCGCAGCACGATTTCTCGGACTAACTCGTCTCCTGTGTGCGGACATTAGTGTCGGTAAACTCGGCCGAAAACGTCAGCGGGCAGATAGTTATTCTTACAGGAGAAACTAACTATGAAAACACCGACGAAGAAGACCAAAGACAAATTGCTGCACAGCCTCATTGCCATACTGCGAGCACGAGGCACGAGGTGCGGCACAGGGGCAGAGATAAAATATATCAGGGCAATGCGATGACGCGGGATGAACTCATTGATATTATATCGGACGTGACCACTTTGCTCGGAGACGCGCTCACAAAATATGTTGAGCTTTCCGAAAGCATCGCAGGCGCAGGCGTTGAATCGCAGAAATTTAAATTGGATTCCCTCAAGGCGAAGCTCGCAGGCGAGAGGGTGAAGCTGGCGAAGCTGAAGGATGCAGCGAAGCGTCGGCGTGAATTAGAGAAAGCAAATCAGCACCAGCCGTTGGCCTCCAGGCCAACGGCCAATGAGGGCAAGTCATCATCCGGCATGCTCACCTTACGGGACGCCGCTGGGAAGGTAGTGGGATATGTGCGAGTGATGAAGAACCGCACAGAGTATTTCGGCCCGACCGGAAAACTTGTAGCGCGGGAGATTGGCGGGGCAACTTACGACTTCAGCCGCGGCGGCCGACTGGCATCACGAGACCCGCAGGGGTTGCGAATATTGGGAGCCGCGTCGTCCTCCTCAGCGAAATAAATCTCCGACATCAACCTTGAGTGCGTTGGCGAACGCCTTCAGCTCGTAATCCATGACGTATCGCTTGGCGTTTTCGATGCGCCCGATTGCTGAGCGGTCCAATGCAACTCCCTGCGCAGCTAATCGGCCTGCGAGGTCTTCAAGTGTCACCTCCGGCTTTTGCTTCAGGCGAATTTCGCGCAGCCGCCCGCCGATGAGGTTACGGCCCTCAATACCAGCGGTCTTCTTCATGTGCGACGGGTGGATATCACCCATTGACACTACTGAATTATGCCGCCTATGGTGGGTGGACTTCACCCGCATTCCACACAGCCACTCAGTTGCTATTCCGCATGAATGACACCATAGTCAATGGTCTGTCTACACTTTCGGGTGTCCTGATTGGCTCCGTTTCATCTTTTTTCGCGACTAGAGATGCTCGCCGGATGGCGAAGGTTGA
>JAGNQV010000102.1 GCA_017988885.1 Opitutaceae bacterium
AGCTCGATAAGATGGAAGCGAAGGGCATGTCCGCCGATCAAATCGAGCGCGCCGAACCCTTCATCCGCAAATGGATGAACCCCGTGATGATGACGGTTTCCTCTTTCGTGATGTTTTTCATCACCAATGTCGTGATCGCGCTCATCGCCGCCGCCTTCGTCAAGAACCGGCCGCAGACCACCGCACCCACGACGGCTTAAGGTTTCTGCCAGATTTATAAGAAAAACGCGGAGCCCTGCGGCTCCGCGTTTTTGTGTCTCACAACTACAACTGGCCACGGTCGCTCAGAAAGCATTTGGCCGCGGGGTAAGTTGGGACGCCGCCGGCAGCGGCAGGGAAATCCCCTGGCCGTGCGGCCGCACCACCTTCACTTCGCCGCCTTCAAAATCCTCGTCGGTCTTGAAGGTGAAGCCGTGCAGGTTCTCGATTTTATCGAGACGCTCGGCAACTTCAGCCGGGAGGGCTTTGCGTTCCTCCGGCGTATTCACCGGACCGGAGAAAATCACGGCTCCCTTGGGATCTTTCGCGATCAGCTCCTTCTGGCCCTCCTTGATCTTTAATTCCAACGAACCCTTCTCATCGCTGAAGTTCATATTGCTGTCGCCGGTGTTGACCGTGACGGTGACCATCCGGTCACCATCGACCTGGTTGTGTCGCACCATCCGCGGTGGACCGTCCTTGCCGAGGTCGATCAGGCCAAGCAGTTGATCCGCTTCCTCCCGGCCCGCATTGCCGCCACTGCCACCAAACCAGTGCATATTGCCTCCGCCCGGGCCATTCATCGGCAGATCAAAGAAGGCCATCTTCGGCACTTCATGCCGCCCGAGCTTTACCTTGGCGGTGGCCTGCTTGCCGGCGCGAATGTAGGTGAGCACCACTTCCTCCCCATCCTTGGAATTGCGCACGAGCACCCCCAGTTGCCGCTGATCAATGAGGATCTGGTCATTGAATTTGAGCAGGATGTCATTCCGCTTCAGCGCACTGGCCGCGGGAGTGTCCTCACCCACGAACGTCACGATGAGGCCGGTATTCTTTTGCAGGCCGAACTGCTCGGCCAGGGTCTCATCCATCGGCCGGGTCGAGACCCCGAGGTAGGTCACGGTTTCCATTTCCTGCGGACCGGCACCTGACCCGATGAATTTCATCCGGCGCTCGATTTTCGGACCGGCACCTTGTGCCTCGCCGCCATCGACGACGACGCGGATTTCTTTCTTGGCCTCCTTTTGCGAGCCGGCCTGAGCCCAAGTCTGGGCGTGGAGGACGGGCATGGCCAACAGGAGTCCGGCCAAGGGAATGAGATGAGTGAGGTTTGGTTTCATGGGATATTTGGGTTGGATGCTTACTGAAATTTGACCGGGACAACGCGCACTTCATTGCGCGGCACCGACCACCGCAGCGAGGCCTTCGTCTCGGGGTTGCGCCACACAATGGTGTCGACGTAGGCATTGCACGTGCGGTGGGCCCGCGTGCCGTCCGCCAGCGTGATGATCCCGTCGTCCCGTGAATCATAGAGCACATTTTCCGTCGCGACAGGTTTATAGATCTCGGCCTTTGCCAGCGGCGGAACTGGTTCAATCTTCACCGTCGGTGTGCTGACGACAGCGATGGGGGTATCCGTCGCTGGTTCGGGTCGCAGGTAGAAAAACACCGCCAGCGCCGCGGCCAGTGGCAGCGCCACCCACGACCAACCGCCTGCCCGTCGGGGCGGTGTCAAATCGCGCTCGATGCGCGTCACCAAGCCGGTAGACGGTGCCCGCGGACGGAGTTGCTTCAATTCCACTTCGAGACTTTGGAGTTCGTCATCCATGGTAATCGGCCGCAGTCAGTTCCTTGCGCAGGGCGTCGAGGGCATAGCGATAGCGCGAGGCGGCGGTGTTGAGCGGAATGTCCAGTTGCCGGGCAATTTCATCAAAGGTGAGTTCGCCCCAAATCTTAAGCGTAAGCACCTCGCGCTGTGCGGCGGGCAGGCGATGCAGTGCGGCCTCGATGGCCATGCGGCGGTCGTCGGCTTCGGCGAGGGGCTCAAAGCGCGATTCGGTTTCCTCCAGGCCGCCCTCGGCCCGTTCCTCCCGTCCAGCGCGGCGCTGGTCGCGGCGGGCGAGATCAAATGCGGCCCGGCGGATGGAAGTGAAAAGGAGTGCCTGCGGTTCGCCGCCGAGGGCACGCTGATGCCGCCAAAAGCGGACAAAGGCATCCTGCACCACATCCTCGGCATCGGCCAGCGAACGGGTCCATTGCCGCGCGCAAAGCAGCAGGCGCGGACCGTGCCGCTGAAACCAATCTGTCCATGATTCATCATTAGGGTGCTCCTCCATGCTGGGGATTTGAGGTGTTTGCCTAATGAGCGTCATCGGACCGGCCTTTTGTCTAGCGCAGGGCAAAATTGTTTCCCAGTCCGGTTGGATGAGCGGTTTGGCCAACAAAAAACCCGAAGGTCGAAACCTTCGGGCCGAATCAAACTACGACTGAAAGTCGCGCGACTTTTACTTGGTATACCCGCGCCGGCGCGTCGGGCTGTATTCCATAGCGGCAATCACACCGGTCGCCAGCACGCTGGTGTAGCCGATAATGCTATCTACATTGAGAGGGGTGCTCGAGTTGGAAAGAAACACTGCGGCCCCGGCGATACCGCCGACGATGACCGATGTAAGGATGGTTTTGTTATTCATAATTTAAAACCGTCATGACTGACGGCACCGCAATCATACCTCAGCTTTACAATAATAAAAATAGTTACTATCTATCTCTATCATAGGAATTATTTATGGAATTATACCAACTACGTTATCTTGTTGCCGTGGCTGAGATGGAGAACTTCACTCGCGCTTCGGAAAAGCTATTTGTAACACAACCTACATTAAGTCAGCAGATTATAAAACTAGAGAAAGAGCTTGGCTGTAAGCTTTTTCACCGGCTTGGACGCAAAGCCATCCTGACTGAAGCCGGCACCATCTTCATCAATCGCGCCCGACGCATTCTCTTTGAAGCCGATAACGCCGCCAAGGAGCTCAAGGATGATCCTGCCCTAGAACGCCGCATCCACATCGGCGCCATTCCGACTGTCGCCCCCTACCTTCTCCCAGCCCTGATTGCCCTCTGCCGCGAGCGCTATCCAAACATTCAAGTCGATGTCCGCGAAGATTTTAAACCTCAACTTGTGCGCGGCGTGCTCGAAGGTGAACTCGATCTGGCCATCACCGCTCAACCGATTAAAAATCGTCAGGTGGCAGTCGAACCACTCCTTACGGAGCCCCTGCTCCTCGTGGTGAGTCACGACCACCCCTTCGCCAAACGCGAAAAGGTGTTCGCCCATGATTTGGCGGAAGAAACGTTCGTGATTCTGGGCAATTCCAGCTCACTCGCCGAGCAGGTGCGAAACTTCTGCGGTGATAACAAAATCGAGCCGCGGGTCGGTTTTCGTTGCGCCCAAGTCGCCACGGTCAAGTCGCTCGTCGGCATCGGCGCTGGCATCTCCATTCTGCCACGTGTCACTCGCGCCAAGGCAGACGCCACTACGCTGGCCTACATCGAGTTAGCCGATGTTTCACCCAGTCGCGAACTGGTCATCATCCGCCATTTGCAGCGTTACCAAAGCCGCGGCGTAACCCAGTTTCTGAGCCTGTTGCATGAAAGTGTGCAGGCTCACCTGCTGCCTTGATGCAGCCCGGAGTTGCCCTTTGGCCGGAGCCGTGAGATTTGGACCGCTTATGTCCCTGTCTGCCACCACTGCCCGACCGGCCTTCAATGAGCGCACTTTGCTTCTCACGCTGGCCGCCATCCAGTTCACGCACATCATGGACTTTATGATCATGATGCCGCTCGGGGCCGGCCTCATGCGGGTGTTTAATATCACCCCGAGCCAGTTCAGCGTGCTCGTGGCCTCTTATGGCCTTTCCGCCGCAGTCTTCGGGTTTCTTGGCGGATTTGTGCTCGACCGGTTTGAACGTAAAAACGCCCTGCTCACGCTCTACGCCGGATTTTCCTTGGCCACTCTCGCCTGCGCCCTCGCACCGTCGTATGGATTTCTCCTGATCGCCCGGATCGCCGCGGGCGCCTGCGGCGGCGTCGCCGGCTCAGTGCTGACCGCGATGGTGGGCGACGCCATCCCGCCGGAGCGCCGCGGCCGGGCCATGGGCACAGTGATGACGGCTTTCCCTCTCGCCTCCGTATTAGGCGTGCCGATCGGACTGTTGCTGGCGGGTTGGTTCCAATGGCACGCACCCTTCTTTATGCTGTCGGCCCTGAGCGCGGTGATCTTTTTCGTCGCCCTGCGCGTATTGCCGCATGTCGCCAGCCACCGCAGCGACGCCCATCCGGTGCGCCAGATGCTCAATATCCTGAAGCACCGCATCCATGTGCGCGGGTTCCTGCTCAGCAGCGCACTCGTGTTTGGGGGCGGCTGCATGATCCCTTTTCTGGCCCCTTCCATGGTCGCCAACGTCGGCCTGACCGAGAAGCAACTCCCGCTGATGTATCTTTGCGGCGGCGCGCTCACCTTTTTCACCATGCCCTGGTTTGGCCGGATGTCGGATCGGCATGACAAGCTCCACGTGCTCGCGTGGATCAGCGGCGTGGCCGCCATTGTGGCGCTGATCGTGACGCGGTTGGGGGTAACACCCATTCCGATTGTGTTGGTGGTCACCACGCTGTTCTTCATCGCCATGTCCGGTCGCTACTCCCCGGCGATGGCGCTCATCACCAACGCCGTCGAGGCGCGTTATCGCGGCGGTTTCATGAGTGTGAATTCGGCGGTGCAACAGGCCGCCAGCGGCCTCGCCAGCATCATCGCCGGCCGGTTCATCACCAGTGACAGCGCCGGCCACCTCAGCGGCTTTCCGCGGGTCGGCATTCTGGCCGTGGCCGCCTTCCTCCTGACCGTGGTGTTTGCCGCCTGGCTGCGCGCCGCCGCCCCGCATGCCGCGAAAAATCCCACGCCGGTCACATCGCCGCTGGCCGAACCCGCTGCGTAAGAGCGTTGCGCCCCGGTCCACCGCCACCAGTTTCACCTCATGTCAGATTCCAGCGCAGCACCCGCCATCCCCACCGCCCCAACCGGCGGTTGGCGTCGGCCGGAATTGCTCGCCCCGGCCGGCGACTGGGAATGCGCCCGGGCCGCCGTGGAGAATGGCGCTGATGCCATCTACTTCGGACTGGAGCGCTTCAACGCCCGGATGCGGGCGAAAAATTTCACGCAAGCCGATCTGCCCGCGCTGATGGCCTTTCTGCACCAGCGCGGGGTGCGCGGCTACGTGACGTTCAATACCCTCGTCTTCACCAACGAGCTCAACGACGCGGCCGACTATCTGCGGACGATCATCGCCAGCGGCGTGGATGCCGCCATCGTGCAGGACATCGGCATCTGCCGGCTCATCCGCGAACTCTCGCCGGATTTTCCCATCCATGGTTCGACCCAGATGACCGTCACGAGCGCCGCGGGCGTGCAGTTTGTCCGCGATCTCGGCGCGCAGCTCATCGTCCTCGCCCGTGAAAATTCGCTCAAGGAAATCGCCGCCATCCAGGACGCGCAAAAATCCGCCCCGCTGCCGCTGGAGGTTTTTGTGCACGGCGCCCTTTGCGTCGCCTACTCCGGCCAGTGCCTCACCAGCGAGTCGCTCGGTGGCCGCTCCGCCAACCGCGGCGAATGCGCCCAAGCCTGCCGCCTGCCCTACGATCTCATCGCCGACGGCCGGCAGGTGGATCTCGGCGACCGGCGTTATCTGCTGAGTCCGCAGGATCTCTCCGGCTTGGATGTGTTGCCTGAGCTCGTGCGCGTCGGTGTCGCTTCGCTCAAAATCGAGGGCCGGTTGAAGTCGCCCGAATACGTCGCCAGCATCACCCGGGTTTATCGCACGGCCCTCGATAAAGTGATGGCCGAGCTCACCGGCGGACCCACGCCCAAGTTTGAACCCAAGACGGCGCGGTATGAATTGGAGATGAGCTTTTCCCGCGGACTCTACACCGGCTGGTTCCGCGGCATCAACAATCAGGAACTCGCGCACGGCCGCTTCGGCACCAAGCGCGGTGTTTTCCTCGGCACCGTCTCCCGCCTGTCACCCGCGGCCGCCGGCTCCAACCGCGGCAACGGGGTGCACCTGCAGCTCGCGGCTCCGCTCAAGCCCGGCGATGGCGTGGTGTTTGACGCCGGCACGCCCGACGCCGGCGAGGAAGGCGGACGCGTTTATCAAGTCGAGACTCAGGGCGCGGAATCAATTCTGCGTTTTGGCGCCGGCGATGTTAATTTTCGGAAACTCCAGGTCGGCGACCGCGTCTGGAAAACCAATGACCCCGCGTTGGATCGCACCGTGCGCGCCACCTATGAGGGTGAAAAGCTTCGCTTCCAGCGCCCCATCACCCTCGAAGTCCATGGCCGCGCCGGCACCTCGCTGACCCTCATCGCCAGCGACGGCGCAGGCCACGTGGCGCGACTTGACTCCACGCTGCCTCTCACGACGGCGGAAAAACAGCCGCTGACGGCTGAACGCCTGCGCGAACAACTGGGCCGGCTCGGCGGCACGCCATTCGAACTCGGCGAACTCGTCTTCGCTTTGGAGGGCGCGGTGATTTTGCCCGTGAGCGAACTCAACCGTTTGCGGCGTGAGGCCGCCGATGAGCTGCTGCGCCTGCGCCGCTTGCCCAAGCGCTGGACCCTGCGCGAGAAAAGCGGCCCGCTTCCCCCTGCCCGGCCGGTATCGACCACTACGCCGGCCGCACCCGAGCTCATCGCGGTCATCCGCGAGCTCCACCAGCTCGACGCCGCCTGGGCCGCCGGCGTGCGCACGATTTACTGCGAATTCGAGAACCCCAAATACTACCGCGACGCCGTTGCGCGCTTCCGCGCCCTGCAAAGCGAAACTTCCGTTTCTGAAACCGCCGCCCCGACCATCTGGGTCGCGCCGCCGCGTATTTTTAAACCCGGCGAAGAATGGATCCTCAAGCAGGTGCGCTCCTGCGCCGCCGACGGCTACCTCGTGCGTAATTTCGAACACCTTGCCTTCTTCGCCGGTGACCGCAAACGCGGTGATTTTTCGCTGAATGTGGCGAACCCGCTGACCGCGGCACACTTCATCGAGCACCATGGCTTGGAGCGCCTGACTGCCAGCTATGACCTGAACTTCACCCAACTGGAGGCGTTGTTGCAGGCCGCGCCCGGCGCGTGGTTCGACCTGACCATCCACCAGCACATGCCGATGTTTCACATGGAGCACTGTGTGTTCTGCGCGTTCCTTTCCTCGGGTAAGGATTACCGGGATTGTGGCCGGCCGTGTGACACCCAGCGCGTGGCGCTGCGCGACCGCGTCGGTGCCGAGCTGCCCCTCAAGGCCGACGCCGGCTGTCGCAACACGGTCTTTAACAACCGCGCGCAGACTGGCGCCGAATATGCCGCACGGCTGCTCGAACTCGGCGCCCGCAGCTTTCGCGTGGAATTTGTCACGGAGACCGCCGAGGAAGTCACCCGCACGCTGCACCGCTATGGTCAGCTTTTGCGCGGTGAGATTTCCGGCGCTGAGCTCTGGCGCGAATTAAAACTGCTGAACCAACTCGGCGTCACCCGCGGCCAGATGGAAACCACCCCGCAGGTGATCTTTCGCAAAAGCTGAGGGCTCAGCCGGACTTTTTCCGCAGCGCCGTGGCGACGCCGGCGAGAATCAACGCCCCGCCACCGACGTAATACCAGAGGTGCTCGGGCTGGCGGGCTTTGCCATCAAAGGCATTGGCGATATTCGCGCCCGCCGCATCCGACAGGCCGACCACGGATTCCTCGCGGCGATGGCCCATCACGATCACTACAATGCCAACGGCAATCAGGCACAGGGAGAGGACTAATTTATTCATAGGGTTCAGGGGTTTGGGGTTGAGGATTATCCGGCAATACAAAGTAAAAGTCACTCCCTCGGCCGGGGAGGCTGATGCAGGCGATGCTGCCGCCATGCGCGACCACAATCTCACGGCTGATGGCCAGCCCCAACCCGGCGCCTTTCTTCTCCTGCCCTGGCACCCGATAGAATTTATCGAAGACGCGCGTCAGATTTTCGGGCGCAATCCCCGGCCCCTCATCCCGCACGCCGAAGCGCACAAAACCTGCCTCCGCCGTCTCCGCGTAAAGCTCAATCACACTGCTGGCCGGTGAATATTTGGAGGCGTTGGTCAGCAAGTTGACGAACACCTGCCGGATGCTGGCGCGATCCACCCGGGCGACCTCCGCCACGGAACTCCGGCGGATCGTGAGGTTTTGACCGGCCGCATCCGTGATGGGTTTGACCTCGCGTGCCATCTCAGCGAGCAGTGCCGCAATCTCTACCTCGTCCAACGCCAGGGCGATCGCCCCACCCTCAATCCGGCTAAGATCCAGCAGGTCATTCAGGATGCGGAGCAGACGATCGGCGTCATCACGGGCGGTTTCGACCAATTCGCGCTGGGTCGCGTTCAGCTCGCCCAATTTCGATTCCAGCAGCAGGTAAACCGACAGCCGCAAGCTGGTCAGCGGGGTTTTCAGTTCGTGACTGACCGTGCCGACGAGGTTGCTCTTGGCGTCATCCAGCAGACGGAACTTGGTGACATCCTGCAGCACGACCGCCGCACCCTGGAAATTGGTCAGCGCATCGCCAATCGCGAGGATCCGCGGCAAGTAATGCCGGTCGCGCACGGTCACCACCCGGCTGTAATCCGTGGGCAGATAATGGTTGCCCGTCGCCAGCACCTCTCGCACCGGCCCGGCGATCGCCTCGGGCAGGCCGCCGGCAAATTCCGGCGTCGCCGCCAGCGCCTCGGCGGCGGGATTTCGCACCTCGTGCGTCCCGTCGCGGTCGATGACAAAAAGCGGATCGGGCGCCGAGGTGAGCGTCGCCTCCATCGTGCGCTGGGCCCGCTGGGCCTTTTCCGTCATCGCATCGCGATAGGCGCGCAGCTTCGCCGCCATGGTGTTGAAGGTGCGGGCCAGTTCGCCCAGCTCATCCTGGGAGGTGACGGGCACATCGCGCTCCAACCGGCCCTCGCCCAACGCGGCGGCTGAGGCCGTGAGCTGCTTGATCGGTCGCAATAATGCCCCGCCCAGCGCCCAGGCAAAAAACAGCGCCAACAGCACCGCCGCGGCCACGCCGGCGGTAAAGACTTTCGTCGTGCGTGCCGTCACGCTGCGGGCGTTTTCCTCGGCGACATTCAGGAATCCGGCATCGTGGTCGCTCAGCCGGTCAATGGCCTGCAGCACGGAAAAAAGCGCCGCCTCATCGCCCTTCATCAGGTCCAGCGGCCGCAACGAAGCCGCCATGGCCACCGTCGCCCGCCCGGTGAAACGCCGAAAACTCAGTTCGATATCCTGCAACCGCCCGCTGCGCTCCGGTCCGTTGCCGGGCAGCGTGAGCTGGGCTTGCAGTAAATTCTGGAAGGCGCTGCGCGCATCCTCGAACTGGTCGCGGTGATCGAAACCCTCGTGCATGCCTCGCAGCTGGCGCAACGTCGTCCCCAGCCGGTTCGCGTGCTCCTTGAGTTGCTGCGCGACGATGAGCCCGCGCGCATTGGCCACCACGGTCGCGGCGACGGATTTACCCAGTTGCTGCGTCGTCCACACGGCATACGCCCCCACCGCCACCAGCAAAACCAACAGCAGCCCGAAACCGAGGAGCAGACGTATGCGCAGCATGGCCAAACCTCAAAGCAAACCCAGTTTCTGCCGTTTGCGGTAGAGCGTGGCGGGATCGATGCCCAGCGTGCGGGCGGCTTCATCCAGATTTTTGGCGGAACCGAGCACCCGGCGCAGATGCTCCGTCTCCAAAGCCTCGAGCGTGACGCGCGCCCCCACGGCGATGTCGGCATTCGGCTTCACGCCGAAGCCCTCCGGTAAATCACAGAGCTCGATCATTGCACCCGAAGACAGGATGAGGGCGCGCTCGATGACATTGCGCAACTCACGCAGATTGCCCGGCCAGGCGTAGCCCGCGAAGGCCTCGAGGACCGCCGGCGTGAAGGCCTTGACGGACTTGCCGAGCCGTGCGGCAAAAAATTTCCGGCAACTCTCCGCCAGCCGTGGCAAGTCGGACGGTCGGTCGCGCAGGCCCGGCAGCGTGATGCTGATAACGTTAAGCCGATAAAACAGATCCTCGCGGAAACGCCCGGCCTTCACTTCCTCGGCGAGGTCGCGATTGGTGGCGGCGATGACGCGCACATTGGCCCGGCGGGGCCGGGCCTCGCCCACCCGCTCGTATTCGCGCTCCTGCAGGAGACGCAGGAGCTTCGGCTGGATGGTCAGCGGCATTTCGCCGATTTCGTCGAGAAAGAGCGTGCCGCCATCGGCCGCCGCCACCTTGCCCACCGTGTCGGCCACCGCACCGGTGAAGGAACCTTTCACGTGGCCAAAAAGTTCACTCTCCAG
>JAGNQV010000289.1 GCA_017988885.1 Opitutaceae bacterium
GATAGAGCAAGCGTTTCCTAAACGCTGGATCCCGGTTCAATTCCGGGCGGGGGCACCAAGGCGGATTTGCCGCTTGCCCGGCCGTATGACGCACCCAACGTTTTGCCACGACCATGCCCAACAGTTTTGGAACTCTCTTTAATATCACCACCTGGGGCGAAAGCCACGGAGCGGGCGTGGGTGTGGTGATAGATGGCTGCCCGCCCAATCTCCCCATCACGGTGGCGGAAATCCAAACCGAACTAGATCGCCGGCGTCCGGGACAAAGCGATATCGTGACGCCCCGCAAGGAAGCGGATCGGGTGGAAATCCTGTCCGGAATTTATGAAGGCCGGACCACCGGCACTCCGATTTCCCTCATGGTGCGCAACGACGATGCCCGGTCCTCGGCTTACGATGAGATGAAGGAGAAATACCGGCCGTCGCATGCCGATTACACCTATCAGGCGAAATTTGGTATCCGCGATTACCGCGGTGGGGGACGGAGCTCCGCCCGGGAGACCATTGGCCGCGTGGCAGCCGGCGCGATCGCAAAAAAAATCCTGACCCAGGCCGGGGCAGTGGAAATCCGGGCCTTCCTCACGCAGGTGCACGATATTGCTATGCCGGCATACGAGGGCTTTCCCACGCTCGCTGAGGTGGAAGCGACCCCGGTGCGGTGCCCGCATCCGGCAACCGCCCGGCAAATGATTGAGCGCATCAAGCTGGTGCGCAGTGCCGGTGATTCGGTGGGCGGAATCATTGAATGTCGCGTGCGCGGCTTGCCGGCGGGATTGGGCGAACCGGTCTTCGACCGGTTGGAGGCCGACTTAGCCAAGGCCATGCTTTCACTGCCGGCGACGAAAGGTTTCGAAGTGGGCAGTGGGTTTTCCGGCACTTTGCTCAAGGGCTCGGAGCATAACGATCCTTTCGTCATACGTGATGGTCGCGTGCGCACCACCAGCAACCGTTCCGGTGGCGTGCAGGGCGGGATCAGCAACGGCGAGGAGCTGGTTTTTCGCGTGGCGTTCAAGCCGACCGCGACGATTTTGCAGGTGCAAAAGACGGTCGATGTGCATGGCCAAGAGACCGAACTGATGGGCCGCGGGCGGCATGATCCCTGTGTGGTGCCGCGTGCAGTGCCGATCGTCGAAGCGATGGCGGCACTGGTGTTGCTGGATCACTGGATGCGTCATGCCGCGCAGAATCAGCTTTTCAAATTCTGATGCCCGCAGTGAAACCACTCATTTATTTGGTGCTCGGAGTCAGCGGCTCGGGCCGGCGCGAAATCGTGGAGGATTTAATCAGCAACGGACTCGGGCCCGACGAGCGCGCCTTGGTGTTGCTGGCGACGAGTGAACCGCCGGCGGCGGTCGATGCCAAGCTGCCGCGCCTGGCGCGCTGGGACTGGACGGACGGCACCATGAGTGTGCCGGAATTAGGTGATGCCACGCAGGTGTTTTTGATCACTGAAGGGCGGAGCAACCCGGTGGACCAGATTGAAGCTTTCAAAGCCTGGCTGCTGGTTTCCGGCGGTGAACTGGCGCGGGTGCTTTGCGTGGTCAACTGTCAGTTGGCTGAAAAGCATCCGGCGTTGTTCGCTTGGTATGAAGCCTGCGCACATTTTTCTGATGTTCTGCTGCTCAATCAGCGCGAGGGTGTGGCCAACAAGTGGCTGTCAGGCTTCCAGGCCCGCTTTAAGGATCAATTTTATCCCTTCCTCATTGAGTTCGTCAAAAATGGCCGCGTAAAAAATCCGGCGCTGTTGCTCGACCCGCAAGCCCGTCGGATGTCGCACTTTCTGGATGATGAGGTGAACTGGGTCATCACTGGCACAGATACAGATGCCGATGAGGAGGAGTTGGATAAAGGAGACGACGACGTGGAAGTATCGCCCGAGGAAGATCCCTACATGGTCCGCCTCGCCGGTGGCCGCCGGGTCAAGGACATCCCCAACATCATCAAATATCTGGAACCGGCCTGAGCGGCGGGCTTACTTCGCCGCGGCCACGGCGGCCACGAAGGCCTTGGCCTTGGCGGTGATGGCCGCCCAGTTTTTCTCCTTCAAGGCCTTGGCTTCGACCAGTGAGCTGCCCGCGGCGGTCGCCATCGCGCCCGCCTTGAGAAACTCACCGACGTTCGCTTCATTCACGCCGCCCGTGGGCACCAGCTCGATATGCGGCAGCGGTCCTTTGACGGATTTGATGTAGGCGGGTCCAAAGAACTCTGCCGGGAAAACTTTGGCGGCATCAGCTCCCGCTTCCCAAGCATTGACGATTTCCGTTGGGGTAAATGCGCCGCAAAAAATCGGCACACTGTAACGCCGGCACAGCGTGATGACGTCGGGCCGGAGCGCGGGCGTGACAATAAATTTCGCGCCCGAGAGAATGCCCATGCGGGCGGTTTCGGCGTCGAGCACCGTGCCCAGACCAAAGAGAAAATCGGGAAATTCCACCGTGGCTTTCTCCAGCATCCGGATGGCACCGGGCGTGGTCATAGTGAGTTCGATGCTGGTCAGACCGCCCGCCGCGAGGGCCTTGGCGCAATCGAGCAGGCCATCCGAATTATCGGCGCGAATCAGGGCAACGACCTTTTCTGTGCGGAGCTTGGTAAGAATGGCGTCTTTTTTCATAAGCGGGGAAGCGAGGAGCCAGTGTGGGGCTCTCCCTTCGCAAGGGAAATCAATTTTCTTGCTCCGGAGGCGACGGGCGTATGTTTTGCACCTTCCTTCACGCCCGGGTGGTGGAATTGGTAGACACGCAGGTCTCAGAAGCCTGTGCCTTAACAGCATGGGGGTTCGAGTCCCCCCTCGGGCACCATTTG
>JAGNQV010000103.1 GCA_017988885.1 Opitutaceae bacterium
CCCTTGAAATGAATCGCCTTGAGCGTGCCCTGCTGAACTTCCTGGTGCACCGTGGCCAGCGGCACGATGGCGATGCCGTGGTCGATTTCGACCGCCCGCTTCACCGTCTCGATGTTGTCGAATTCCATCACCGGCTCGATCTCGAGTTTGTGCTCGCGGAAAATCTGGTCCACCGCCTTGCGCGTGGGGATGTCGGGATCGAAGCCGATAAATTTTTGTCCCGCCAACTCCTTGAGCTCGATGTCGCCCTTCTTCGCCAGTGCATGGTTCGGATGCGCGATGAGCACGAGGTGATCGTTGCGGAAGGACAGCGCCTCAATCTGCCGGTGTTTCACCGGAAAGGCCACCAAACCGAAATCCACCGCATTGTGCAGGATATCCTCGTAAACCAGATTGGAGCGACGGTATTCCACGCGCACATTGACCGAGGGAAAATCGTGCAGGAATTTTTTGATGTAGGGCGGCAGTTCGTGCAACCCGATCGAGTAAATCGTCGAGATGCGGATGGTTCCGCTGATGACCTTCTTCATCTCCTGCAGCTCGCACAGCAGCTTGTCGTAAGCATGCAAGATTTCCTTGGCCGACTCATACACGCGCTGCCCTTCGCGCGTGAGTTGAAATTGCTTCTGACTGCGGTCGATCAAGAGCGTCTTAAAATGCCGTTCCATCGCGCGCGCCTGCTGGCTGACGGCCGACTGGGTGATGCCGTTCAGCTTGGCGGATTTGGAGAAACTCTTGGTTTCAACCAAGTCGGCGAAGATTTTGAAGTTTTCAATTTGCATGACGAACCGTTATTGCCTCCAAGCATGTTGGAGCGTTATTACCTAGCAAACCTATTAGCATTGTTGATTTGATGCAGCTCACCTACGAGGAATTCAAAAGCCGCGCCGACACGATCCGCGCCCAGATTGACGCCGCTTGCGTCAAGGCCGGCCGCGCGCCGGGTGCAGTCGAGTTGCTGGCGGTGACCAAAACTCATCCGGCCACCGCGGTCGCGCATGCCGCCCGCTATGGCCTGCGCGCCGTCGGCGAAAATCGCGTGCAGGAAGCCGCGGACAAGCGCGCGCAATCCACCGTCGCGATTGCCTGGGAACTCATCGGTCACCTGCAATCCAACAAGGCCAAGCTCGCCGCCACCCATTTCGACCGCGTGCAAAGCGTCGACAGCGAAAAGCTCCTCCACCACCTCGATCGCGCCGCCGCCGAACTGGGCAAGGTCCTGCCCGTGCTCCTTCAGATCAACGCTGGCAACGATCCCGCCAAGTTTGGCGCGGAACCCGCCGACACGCCCCGCCTGCTGGAAATGGCGCTGACCAAGTCCGCGTTGCGCGTGGACGGTTTCATGACCATCGCCCCGTTGTCCGATGATCCCGCCGTCGCCGCGCGCACCTTTGCCAATCTGCGCGAATTGCGCGACCGGCTCGCGCCTCAGTTCGGCACCCCACTGCGCGAGCTCTCCATGGGCATGAGCGGCGACCTCGTCGCCGCCATCGCCGCCGGCAGCACGTTGGTGCGCGTGGGCACGGCGCTTTTTGGCCCGCGCGAAAAAATCTGAGCGCGCGTTCGGTTACGGATTGCATCACGCGTAAAACCCTTTTCGTTTCGACGCGTGGAAACGGAAAAGCTGAGTGCAGTCCAGCAGGAGTCGTTTCTGAGTCTGCTCGACGACTCAAGCGTGAGCGTCCGCAAGGCCCTGCTGGCCCATTTCACCCGCCTCGGCGCGCCCGCCGCGAATTTTCTCGATGAAGTTTCGCGCGGTTCCCACCGCCTGCTGGCGCGGCACGCCACATGGTATCTCACGGAGCTGAAGTTTGGCGATCCCGTCGCCGAATTCCGCGGCTTCATCCGCTCGCTGAATTACGAACTCGAGACCGGCGCGCTGCTGCTCAGCCGCACGGTCACGCCCGATCTCGATGTCGGGGCCTGCTGCCTGGCGTTGGACGAAATCGCCACGCGCTGCCGCGAGCTCATCACCGAGCCCGCCTCGCCGCGGGAAAAATGCCGCATCATCAACCGCGTGCTCTTTCACGAGTGGGGCTTTCACGGCAACCTCGAACACTACACCGATCCGCTCAACAGTTTCATCGACCAGGTGCTCATCCGCCGCAAAGGCATCCCGCTTTCCCTCAGCATGGTTTATCTGCTCGTGGCGGAACGGCTCGAACTCGAGCTCGAACCGGTCGGCCTGCCCGGCCATTTCGTCGTCGGTTGTTTTTTGGAGGAGACGCCGTTTTTTGTGGACGCCTTTGACAAGGGGGTTTTCCGCGATGCCGAGGAAACCTTGGACCTGCTCCGCGCCAACCAGATCACACCCAAGGTGACTGACTTGGCTCCGACTCCCGTCCGCGAGGTGCTTTGTCGCAGTTGCCGCAATCTCGTGAACCACTACCACGTCACGGGCAATCCCGAGCGCGCCCGCCTCTTCGCCAGCTTCGTCGAGGAGTTCGAGGCCACTTATGCGCGGCACGCGGAACCGTAAGGCCCCATAATCGTTCTCGTTCTCGGCCACGTTCTCGTGCTCTCTTTTGGGCCGAACGCTCAACGCCCGATGCCCGCCGACCCGATTCATACGCTCGCCGACCTGGAAAACTGGTCCTTCTCCGGCACCGCCCTCGCCGTCCTCGGGCATCCCATCAAGCATTCACTGAGCCCGCCGATGCACCACGCCGCGCTGGCCGGACTTGCGCGCACCGCACCGGCCTACGCCACTTGGCGTTACTTTCGCTTCGATGTGCCGCCCGAGGAACTGCCCCGCGCCTTGGCGCTGCTGCATGCGAAACGTTTCCGTGGCCTCAACCTCACCGTGCCCCACAAGGTGCTCGCCGTGGCCCAAGTGGCCGCCGTTGACGCCGCCGCCCGCCCGGTTGGGGCCGTGAACACCCTCCGTTGGAGCGAAGCCGGCTGGGAGGGTTTCAACACCGACGGCTACGGCCTCGCGACCGCGGTGCGTGAAAGTTTCAATCGCGAGCTCGCCAACACGCCCGTCGTGCTGCTCGGCGCGGGCGGCGCCGCGCGCGGGGCCGCCGTCGAATGCCTGCAACGCGGTTGCGCCGCACTCTGGATCGCCAATCGCACCCCCGCCAATCTCGCGGCGCTCATCGCCGCGCTGCAACCCCTCGCCGGCCGCATTCCGCTGCGGGGCTTCGCTCCCGAGGCCATCCCGTCCGATCTGCCCGCCGGCACCCTCGTGATCAACGCCACCTCCGCCGGCTTGCGTGACACCGACCCTGTGCCGATTGAATTGCCGCGCCTGCCCCGCCCGGCCAGCGTTTACGACATGATCTATAATCCCGCGCGCACCACTCTGCTTCAACACGCGGAAACCCTCGGCATCCCCTGCGCCAACGGCCTCGCGATGCTCGTGCATCAAGGTGCCAAGGCGCTCGAAATTTGGAGCGGCGTCGCCGCCGATCGCACCGCGCCTGCCATGCAGGAAGCCGTCCACCTCGCCCGCCTGAAATCCTGACCCATGGCCTCCTACGCTGAAATCGCTGCCGCCTTCCCGTGGTTTTTCCCGCTCGTGGTTTCTCTGCTCGGCGCCTGCATCGGCAGTTTTCTCAACGTCGTCATCTACCGCGTGCCGGCGGGCCAATCCATCGTCACCCCCGGTTCACACTGCGCCTGCGGCGCGCCCATTGCCTGGTATGACAACCTGCCCGTCCTGAGTTGGTTCATCCTGCGCGGCAAGGCCCGGTGCTGTGGCCGCCCCTATGCCTTTCGCTACGCCTTCATCGAGCTGTTGACGGCCGGACTCTTTCTCGCCTGCTGGCTGCTCTATCCGCCGTCGAAGGCTTTGTGCGGCATGGTCTTCATCAGCCTGCTGATCGGCGCGACGTTCATCGATCTCGATCACATGATCATCCCGGAGGTTTTCACCATCGGGACTGCGATGGTCGGATTGGTGCTTTCATTGTTGGTGCCGGCTTTGCACGGCCAGCAGGAGGGCATCTTCCTTGTGGACAGCCTGCGCTCCGTGACCGCTTCACTCCAAGGCCTGCTCCTGGGCTCGGGGCTGGTGTTGTGGATCGCCCTCGTGGCCGAGGTCATTCTCAAAAAAGAGGCCATGGGTTTCGGCGATGTGAAATTTGTCGGGGCCATCGGTGCCTTCTGCGGCTGGCAGGGCGCGGTGTTCGCCATGTTTGGCGGCGCGATGGTCGGCACGGTGTGGTTCATCCTCGCGCTGCTCTGGCAGAAGCTCTCGGGCCGGGCGGCTCCGGTGGCACCCAAGGCCGAAACGCCCGCGGGCGAGCCCGCCGCCCTGGGCTTCGGCGTGCAGGTGCCCTTTGGCCCGATGCTCGCCATCGCCGGTGCGCTCTATTTTCTATGCTTCCACGGCTGGGTGACGGAGTATTTCGCCCAACTGGGTGAACTGCTCTGAGCGCCCAAAACTTCTTTCCTCCCAATGGCTGAATCCAAATACCTTGTTGTCGGCAATTCCTCGGACGATCCCTTCGCGATCGACGTCGCCTTCGCCATGGGCCAGCGCGAGGACATCGCCGACGTGATCAGCATGAAGAAGTTTGCCAACTCGGAGTTCTGTCCGCGGTTCATTTCCGACGAGCAGGACTTCAACCAGATTGGCAACAAGCTGGCCGGCAAATGCGTCATCATCGTCAGCACGAGCAGTCTGATGATCAGCCGCCAGAGCCTCGCCATGCGCACGCTCATGATCGCGCGCGCCGCCAAGGAAAACGGCGCCATCGAGGTCATCCTCGTCGAGCCCGACCTCTACTACAGCGCGCAGGACCGCGGCCCCCGCACCGAGCTCGGCCGGACCAGTGCCCCGCGGGCCCAACCCGACCTGAAGAAATTCGACGGCCAGCCCTTCACCGCCAAACTCTACGCCCAACTGCTCAAGCTCGCCGGCGTGGACCGCGTCCTGACCGTCCACAACCACTCGCACTCGGTGCAAAGCATGTTCACCGAGGTCTTCGACGGGAAGTTCCACAATCTCATCCCCTACGATATCTACGTCGATTACCTGCTGAATTCGAACATTGTGACCTACGGTCAGGACGGCGCAGGTCTCGCCTTGTGCGCCCCCGACAAGGGCGCGCGCGACTTCGTCCAGGAAATGTCCCGCCGGCTGAATCTGCCGCAGTCCAAGTTCGTGCTCCTCGACAAGGTGCGCACCGGCGAACGCAAGGTGGCCATCACCATCCACACCGAGAGCGAGTGGCAGCTCGAGGATATCCGCGGCCACGACATCGTGCTCTTCGATGATATGGTGCGCACGGGCTCGACCGTCGTCCAATCCTGCCAACTCCTGAAGCAGATCAATCCCGGTAAAACCGTCTTCGCTCTGACGCACTTCCACGCCAGCGAAGAAGGTCGCGTGAAGATGGCACACACTGCCATCGACGAGATCCTCACACTCAATACGATTCCCACCATCCTCAACCGCGACATCCAAGGCCGCTTGCGCAAAAAAATGGTCGTCCTGAAAATCGAGCAATGGCTCGCCCGCAACCTCTGCGACATCCTTGGCCTGCCCCAGGTGAAGACCAACCACAGTCTCTACGCGATCGACATGTCTTCCAAAAATCTCCGCTGGAAACACAAAATCTGGCTCAGCGAACAACTGAAGAGCTTGAACCAGCGGTAGCTTCTTGGGCGCGCGGGCGGCCCGCCCGCATCTGCCACAGTTTCAGAATAAAATTGCCGCCGAAATCGCTGGCCCCGGTGTAACAACGAGCGGATGCGAGTGGCCCTTCTTCCTAAACCACCGCCGCGCCCGCCCCGGTCTGCGTGCGCAGCACATCGGGTGCCGTGCCAAACCGTGCGGCATACGCCGTCGCGACTTGGGCCGCGTGGTCCGCGGTAAACGCCGGCGCCGCCAACGCCATCACCGCGCCACCGAAGCCGCCGCCAGTGAGCCGCGCGCCAAAGACGTGGGGCTGTGCCGTCAGCGCATCCACCAGAAAATCGAGCTCCGGCGTGCTGTTCGCAAACAAGTGTTGCGAGCTCCGGTGCGAGGCCGTCAGCAAGCGGCCCACGGCCGGCAAATCACCGGCTTGCAACGCCCGCACCGTCGCATCCACCCGTGCGATCTCCTCGATGATATGCTGCGCGCGTTGGTAAACCTCGACCGGCAGTTGCGGCCGCGCCAGCGCCAAGGCCGCGCTGTCCGCTTCGACGAGCAGCTCCACCCCGAGCGCTTTGGCCGCCGCCATGCATTCGCGATGCCGCGCCGCATACATCCCGTCCACCAGCGCGTGCTTCGTGTGCGTGTTGAAAATCCAAAACTGCGCTCCCGCCGGCAGCGGCACCGTCTCAAATCGCGGCCCGCGGCAGTCGATGAACACGAGATGATCTTTCTGCCCAAAGCCCGATACGCCCTGATCCAGAATTCCGCACGGCACGCCCACAAAATGGTTCTCCGCATGCTTGGCGACTTTTACCACCGTCTCCCTGGCCGGCTGCTGGCCCGTGCTTTCCAGGAACGCCAACGCCGCGGCCAGCTCGATCGCCGCGCTGCTGCTCAACCCCGCCCCCAGCGGCAGGTCTGCCATCGCCATAAAATCAAAACCGGCGGGCGCCCGCAGCCCGAATTCAGGCAGCGCCGCGAGCACGCCCAGCGGATAATTCACCCAACTCGCCGCGCCACCGAGCTTCGCCAGCGCCTCGGCCGGTTGCGCGACAATACCCGCCTGCTGTTCGCTGGCGAACCGCCGCACGCCCGTGTCCGTCGCCGCCAGCGCCACCCACACGCCGCGATCAATCGCCGCGCCCAGCACGGGACCGCCGTTGTAGTCGGTGTGATTGCCGATGAATTCAATCCGACCCGGCGCGCGGGTGATCACAGCCGGACTGCGACCGAAAGTGGCATTGAATTGGGCAAGGAGGCGTTCGCGCATGGAAGGAAGCGGGCGGTTGGCAGGTGATTCGGACGGGGTTTCGCCATGCCGGCCTTTCACGACCAGCTCCAGCAGATAGTGCATGGCCGCCTCGCGGGTCACGCCGCGCTCAGCGGCAAACTGGGTCGCGCGTTTTTGCAACTGCGCCGCCATCGTCGCTGCTTGAGCCGGGCCGGCACCGAGCCGGCCGCAAAGTTCCGTGAGCTGTGCCAGTTCGGTCATGGTTGATCCACGAACGCAATCGTGGCCGCCGCTCCCGCGGCCAGACTCAATTTTTCCGCCGGCTGCAGATTCATCAGTGTCAGCAGGGCGAGACCGGCAAAACCTTTCTCCGTCGCAATCGTGGAGCGCAGTTCGCCCACCTTGCGTTCGCCCTGATACAGCTCCGCCGGCAAATCAGCCGGCAGGTTCCCCTGGCCCTGCACACGCCGTAGCCGGCGGCGCACTTTGCCCATGGACTTGAGCCGCGCCATCACCTCCTGGCCGAGATAGCAGCCCTTCGTGTAAGAAATCGCCTCGCCCGCCAACCCGCCTTCGTTCGGCAGCTCACCCGGACCAATGTCCGCGGGCACCGCGGGTATGCCGGCTTCGAGCCGGCGACGCGTGATATCAGATTCCGTTAGCTCATGAGCGCCAGCCAATCGTTCGGTCACTTGCGCCAGCATGCTTTTGGGCAGCAACCATTCGAGCGACGCGCCACTCCCACGCCGCCCCGCGAAAACCAAACTGCCCGGCACCGCCCCAACCAACGTCTCTCTCTCAATCGGGCCAAAAATAGTCAACGCCTCCCACTCTTCGGTGCAGTCTGCCACCGTCACATCATCCGCGATGATGAACGCCTCGAGCCGTTCGCGAATCACCGCCGCCGGAGAAAAATAACTCACGACCCAATACGTCTCGGCCTCCGCCGCCGGCAGCACAAAACTGTCCGCCACTACTTTTCCTTTTTGATTCAACCAAAGTCCATAAACCGCGTCACTTGCCATTGGCTTGCGCAAGTCGTTGGTGAACTGGCCCTGAAGAAAACTTAATGCATCGCTCCCCGCCACCCGCAGCAGCGCAGCGGGTTTCCAACGGTAAAAAACAGCCTCCGAATCTAGATTCATGAAAATTAAATATCCCTTGTTACAAACAGGTTACGAACAAAAATGATAGATTTTGATAACTATATGTTGACGGTGACCGAAAACGCGCTACCTATCAAATTATCAATTTCACTTCTCCCCGCCTAGCGGGGAGTTTTGGGGTAACTAAGAAAGCAAAGGCCGGTCGCTTAGGGGTAAGCGACCGGCCACTTTTTTGTCCAGATATTGCGATGCGGCCATGACGGAGGTGAGACTTGCCCCCGCACCCGCCGCCCCTCCAGTCTGGCCCTTCATGCAGAAGACTTCTGACCTTAATGTAGTCGAGACCCGGACCCTGCCTTCGCCAGCCAAGCTGCTGGCCGAGCTGCCCAAGACCGCCGCCCAGGCGGAATTTGTCACCCGCGCCCGTCGCGAAATCCACCGGCTCATTTTTACGGATGACCAGCGTTTCCTGCTCATCGTCGGTCCCTGCTCCATCCACGATCTCGCCGCCGGTCGCGATTACGCCCGGCGCCTCGCCGCCCTCGCCCGGGAAGTTTCCGACCGCGTGATGATTGTCATGCGGGTGTATTTCGAAAAACCCCGCACCACCGTCGGCTGGAAGGGTCTCGTCATGGATCCGCATCTCGACGGCTCGCACGACATCGCGGCCGGCCTGCGGCTCGGCCGCACCTTCCTCCGCGACGTGCTCGACCTCGGCCTGCCCACCGCCACCGAGTTCCTCGATCCTATCACGCCACAATACGTCGCCGACCTCGTCTGCTGGGGCGCCATCGGCGCCCGCACCACCGAGTCCCAAACCCACCGCCAGATGGCCAGCGGCCTCTCGATGCCACTCGGCTTCAAAAACAGCACCGACGGCTCCTTCACCGCCGCCATCAACGCCATCAAGGCCGCGTCTCAGCCCCAGACCTTCCTCGGCATCAACCTTGAGGGTTCCGCCTCCGCCATCGTCACGCGCGGCAACCCCGATTGCCATGTCGTCCTCCGCGGCGGTGGCTCCGGCCCGAACTATTCGCCGAAGCACATTGCCGACACCGAAGCCCTCCTCGCCAAAGCCGGCCTGCCGCAATCCGTGCTCGTGGATTGCTCGCACGACAACTCCGCCAAGCAGCCCCAGCGCCAGCCCGAGGTCATGCGCGAGCTGCTCGCCCAATGCACCGCCGGCAATCGCTCCATCATGGGTGCGATGCTCGAGAGCAACCTCGAGGCCGGCAGCCAGGCCTTCCCCCAGCCCAAAGAAAAATTGCGCTACGGCGTTTCCATCACCGACGGCTGCATCGACTGGCCGACGACCGAGTCACTCATCCGCGAAATTCACGCCGTGCTCGCCCCGCGTTTCCAGTAATTTTTCTGCACCCCGCGCCGCCGCCGCTAATTCCGCACCTTCGTAAAAAATTTCGGCGTGTGCTTCACGCCCTTCGCCGTTAATTTCTCCTCCTTATGAAAACTCCCATCCGCGTTGCCGTCACCGGCGCAGCCGGTCAGATCGGCTACTCCCTCCTTTTTCGCATCGCCTCCGGCGCCATGTTCGGCCCTGACCAGCCGGTCATCCTGCAACTCCTCGAAGCCCCTATCGAAAAAGCCCTCAAGGCACTTGAAGGCGTCGCCATGGAACTCGACGACTGCGCTTTCCCGCTACTCAAAGGCATCGTGCAGACCTCCGATCCCGCCATCGGCTTCAAGGACGCCAACTGGTGCCTGCTCGTCGGCGCCAAGCCCCGCGGCCCCGGCATGGAGCGCGCCGACCTGCTCAAGGATAACGGCAAGATTTTCATCGCGCAGGGCCAGATCATCGACGCCGTCGCCGCCGCGGATGCCCGCGTCGCCGTCGTGGGTAATCCCGCCAACACCAACTGCATGATCGCCGCCTCGCAGGCCAAACGCCTCCCCGCCGAGCGCTTCACCGCGATGGTCCGGCTCGACCAGAATCGCGCGCAGACCCAGCTCGCCAAGAAAGCCGGCGTCGAGCTCACCGCCGTGAAAGACATTTTCATCTACGGCAATCATAGCCCGACCATGTTTCCCGCCTTCGCCCACGCGACCATCAACGGCCAGCCCGCCGCGAAGGTCATCAACGACGACGCCTGGCTGCAGGGTCCGTTCTGCGAAACCGTCGGCAAGCGCGGCGCCGCGATCATCGCCGCCCGCGGCGCGTCCTCGGCCGCTTCCGCCGCCAACGCGCTCGTCGATCACGTGCGCAGCCTCGTCACTCCCGGCGCCATTCATTCCATCGCCGTGAAAAGCGAGGGCCGCTACGGCTTCGACGCGAATGTCTGGGCCGGCATGCCGGTGCGCACCACCACCCCCGGCAGCTACGAAGTCATCACCAGCTATGCGATGGACGACTTCGCCAA
>JAGNQV010000104.1 GCA_017988885.1 Opitutaceae bacterium
ACCATCTCCAGCCGTTGCTGGATGGTGAACAGCGGCGCTTTGCCGGGATTGTCCGCGATGGCGACCGTGACCCGGTCAAACAGCTTGGCCGCGCGGGCCAGCACATCGAGGTGTCCGTGGGTGATGGGGTCAAAGGTTCCGGGATAGATGCAGTGGCGCATGGGTCGGCCGGAGCGAAAGCCATCTGGTGGCGGGTGGCGAACGTCTTTTTCGACATAACGCAAGGGCCCGGCACGCCTCTGAGATTGCATTTGCACGGGCGGCGTGCGTTTTTCGTGCCAGCGTGCGTTTCAACCTGCCTAACATTCTCACGGTATCCCGGGTGCCCGCGATGTTTGCCATCGTGGCGCTGATGTATTCCGACTTCCAGTGGGCGGCGACCGGCGCTTTCTGGCTGTTTATCGCGGCGGCGTTGTCGGACTGGTTGGACGGCAAGCTTGCGCGCCAGAGCGGGCAGGTTTCGACCTTCGGTCGTTTCATGGACGCGGTCATCGACAAGGTAATGATCATCGGGCTGATGATTGCGCTAGTGAACGGTGATTATTTCCTCAGGTTTCGAATCACGGCGATGATCTTTGTGCTCTGCATTCTTTGCCGTGAATTCATGATTTCGGGGCTGCGGATGCTGGCCGCCACCAAGGGGGTCGTGGTCGAGGCGGACGCCGGCGGAAAGTTCAAGACCTTCCTGCAACTCAACGCCATCGGCTGGCTGCTGGGAGCACGGATGCTGGGCCAGGATTTTGGTGATCTTTTTAAAGGGCAGGAACACTGGCAGGTGAGCATGGTGCACAGGGTCGGGCTGGCGTTTTTTGTGCTGTCGGTGGTGCTCACGGTAACATCGGGGATCACCTATTTTCGCCGGCACGGGCATGTGGTGCGGGACTGAGTGATGCGATTGAAACAACCGGTCTGGCCGCGTTTTCTGTCCACTCCCACGGTGGTGAACAGCGCCACCCTCGGCCCGATTGGGCGGAAACTGAAGGCCCCAGGCACTTGGGGCTCGGTGGCGGGACTGCTTTATTTCACGGTGATATTTGCCGGTCGCTATGGTGTCATCGGCACGCTGTTGTTGAGTGCGATTGGCTGCTATGTGGCGGTGGCGATCTGTGGCGAAGCGGAATTCCGGCTGGGCAAACGCGATCCGGGCGAAGTGATCCTCGATGAGTTCGTGGCGGTGCCGTTGTGTTTTCTCGGCTGGCCGCTGCTGGTGGGTCCGGTGCCGGCTTGGGGAGTTTTTTTGGCGGGCTTCGCGCTGTTCCGGCTATTCGATATCGTGAAACCCTTTGGTATTCGCAAGCTGCAGGATCTGCCCGCGGGTTGGGGCGTCGTCGTGGATGATGTCGCCGCCGCGCTTGTGACGTGTGCGGTCATGCACGGCGCGCAGTGGGCGTGGCTGTATTTCGCAGTAAAAGCCTAATGCGCAAAAAAGGACGCCAGGAGCTCGCGCGGCGTGCCGGCAAAGTCGGCGGATTGCAGGTCGCCGCAAACCTGCTGGTCACCGCCCGTGAAATAAACGAGGGTCCGGCCACGCCAATAGCAGAGCTCGGCATCGGAGGCGTTGCTTTCACGGATGGTGGCGGAGCGGAGCGGGTGCACCGGCGCGGTGGGATCGAAGGTGAGGAAGGGCCGGCTGGGCGGCGCATCATCCCAATGAATCAGATCGTGCGAACGGGTGATGCGGTTTTCGTAGCTCGGGCCGGCAAGGGCCTCAAGGTAGAGGGTGTAATACCAGCCGCCCTCAAAGTAGAGCGCGGGACCGCCGACATATTTGGCGCGACCGTAGATGCCGTCGGGCACGGGCGTCCACTGGCGCAGATCGGGCGAGGTAAAATACTTGAAGGTGAAAGGCGGTGGCCACGCCGGGTCGTTGGTTTCGACAAGCAGGGCGAATTGGTCGGGACCGCGGCAGACCCCGACGTTGAAAAACTTCTCGTTGGGTTGGGCGCGGAGCACGACTTCCGGCGCGGTCCAGTGGATGAGATCGGTGGAGGTGGTGAGGATGATTTCCTCGATGTTCCACTTGCCGTCCGGCCCCCACTTGCCCCCAAAAACATGCACGCGATCTTCCCACACAAAGGCCACGGAAAGGCCGTGGCCGGTCAGTGGCGTGGCGACGACGCGATCGGTTTCCATGTCGCGAATCCGCACACTGTCGTGCTGGCATGCGGTGCCGTCAGGCGTGCCTGGAAATTCCCACTGTTTCTGCCAATTTTCGAGCCGGTAGAGCCGGTCGCGGAAAACAAAAGGGGTTACCTCGACCAACGGCGAGTCGAGTTTGCCGCGTTTGGTCAGGGGGTGGTGCCAAGGGGTGGAGGACATGAGAGGGAAAAACTGAAAGACTGAAGAGCTGAAGTAAGCGTGGGTGGGCTAAGATGGTTTCACTGGATTCCTAGCTATGCTCAGAACGACAATATTCAGGGCAGGGCGGTGAGGTTCTCGACGGGCACGCGGACGAGGAGGCCTTGTTGCAGCACATCGACCGAGATGACGATGCCGCCCGGATTTTTGGGATCGTCCACGTAACCCTCGAGACCGTGGAGGGGCCCCCCAGTGACCTTGACGCGGCGGCCCTTGGTGAGCAGCGGCAGCAGACTGAGCTCAAAGCCGGAAGCAACGATGGCCTTCACCTCGGCGAGTTGGCGGAGAAAGGCGGCCTCATCGCTGACCGAAATGGCACGGGCGAGCAGGTCCTGCTGGTAGATGCGCGCCTTCTTTTCCACCGGCACTTGGGCGAAAACGTAGCCGGGAAAGAGCGGCTTGGTAAAACGCTTCGTCTGCTGCCGGTAGCGGCGGACGCTTTGCACGAGCGCCAGGTAGTGCTCGAAGTGCTCGGCCGACATGAGCGCGGCGAATTTCTTCTCGCAGCGCGGCTTGGTGTGGCAGACGAGCCACGTCATCTCGGCGACGGAATCGGTCACAAGGCGGCAGGCTCAGAGCTGTTTCAGCAGTTGCAGCGCCTCAATATAGCCGGGGAACCCCTTGCCGGAAATCATGGCCCGGCAGGCGCCGGCGGTCATCGAGGTGTGACGGAATTTTTCGCGCTTTTTAATATCCGAGATGTGCACCTCAATGGCGGGCTTGTCCGAGGCGGACAACGCGTCGCGCAGGGCGATGCTGGTATGCGAGTAGGCGCCGAAGTTGACGATGAAGGCATCGATGCCGCGATCCGTGAGCGCATGGATCCGGTCCACCAGCGCGCCTTCGTGAGCGGATTGGAAAAAGGTGACGCTGAAGCCCAGTCTTTTCGCCTCGGCGCGGATCAACTGCTCCAGATCCTTGAGGGTGGCCCGGCCATAGATCTCGGGCTGGCGCTTGCCGAGCCGGTCGAGGTTGGGGCCGTGAAGGATGGCGATTTTCTTCATATTGGGTTCACCACGAAACACACGAAATACACCAAAGAGGGAAGAGTGTTTTCAGCGATGACGGATTTTACGGGAAATCAGAACGGATTTTCGGTGGCGATGAACTGCCAGGGCAGCTTGAACTTTTTGCCCAGCTCGGCGGCGAACGCGATGACGCCGTGGACCTCTGTCGCGTAATGGCCGCAAAGGTAGAGGTTGAGTTTGTTTTCCTGGGCGAGGTTGAAGTGTTCCTCCCGCAATTCGCCGGTCACAAAGGTGTCAGCGCCCGAAGCGAGCACATGGGCCAGCGCGCTGGCCCCGCTGCCGCTGCAAAAGGCGATTTCGCGCGGCTTGGCGGAGCCATACTCGATGGCGGTGACACGCGGATAAAGGGATTCGAGTTTTTTACGCAGCCCGGCGCGGGACAAGGCGGACGGCGCAATGCAGCCGATGTCGCCGCCATCGCTGGGGATGAAAGTGCGATGCGGCTTGAGGCCGAGTTGGCGGGCGAGGAGGGCGTTGTTACCGATCTGGGGATGTGCATCCAGCGGCAAGTGGCTGGAATAGAGCGCGCAGTTGCCATTGATGAGCGTGGCGACGCGGTCGTAAACCGGTCCCGTAATCGGCCGGGGCATGTCCCAATACATGCCGTGATGCACGATGAGAAAATCGATCCCGGCGGCAACGGCCTGACGAAAAGGCACGGCGCCCGCATCCACGGCCGCGCCGATGCGGGTGACGCGGCCGGAGTTGGCGACCTGCAGGCCGTTGAAGGAGCCGGGATAATCGGTGAAGGCGGCGCGGCGGGTGCGTTTGTCGCAATAGGCCACCAAGTCGGAGAGTGTGGTCATGGCAGAATTCGGGTCGGTTGGGCAGGGAAAACGAGAACGCGGGCGAGAACGAGGCTGATTTTCAGGCCGGACCAAGCCGGCAGGCATGCGCACTGAAACCCGCGCCGAAACTCACGAGCCAGAAATCGCCGGAGTCGGCACTTGGAGCCGCGTCGCGCAGCGCAATCTCCAACGCGAACAGGACGGAGGGGCTGCTCATGTTGCCATGTGCGGCGAGGACGCGGGCGCTGCTGGCGAGCGAATGGGGTGCGACCACTGGCGTGAGGGCGGCGAGGACATCCTGTCCGCCGGGATGCGCGACCACGGCGGCGACGGGGCGCGGGCCGCGTTCGGACCAGAGCTTTGCGACAGCACTGGCCGCGAGATCAGGCACGGTGCGGTCGAGGAGATTGCGGAGCTTGCCCTCGCGCTGCTCGAAACGGAGTTTGTCGCGATCGGCGGGCTGGTGATGCGTTTGAAAGGCAAACGCCCGCAGGCCATCCGGGCCCGGTTGGGCGCGCCAGATGGTGGCGGCCGCGCCGTCACTGAAAAGGCAGGCACTGATGAGGACGCCGGGATCATCATCGAGGTAGAACGCGGCGGAGCAGACTTCCACGGCGACGCACGCGACGGTGGCGTTGGGATTGGCCGCAAGCACATGGCTGGCCGCGCGCAGGGTGGGAATGGCCGCGCCGCAGCCGAGACCGACGAGATCCTGGAGAAAGGCGTCGGTGCGCAGCCCGAGTTTTTCCGCGACGTAGCTCGTGACCCCGGGGCAGAGATAGCCGGTGCAGGTGCAGATCAGGAGCGCGTCGAGGTCGGCGGGGCGAAGACCAACCGAGGCCAGCGCAGTCGTGAGTGCGCGCGCCGCCAGGGCGGGTGCCTCGGTGCGAAAGATGGCGTTGAGTTGGTCGGAGGTGCGTTCGAAAATGTGATCAATCTCTGGCGCGGCGAAGTGTCGGGTCGTGATGCCATGATCGCCGCGCAGGACGCCGTGCAGGATGAGACGGGAGCGCTTGTGCAGCCGGGCCCGGACGGGGGATTTTTCCACGATGTCCCAACACTGGCCTTGGGTGAGGGCGGTGGGTGGCACCGCGGTGGCGAGGGCGTGGAGGAACATGTTCAGTGGAGCAAATTGTAGAGCGGGCGGAGGGGCAGCAGATGAGCCCGGGTGAGGGTGGCGAGCCAGCGCTGCCGGTGGGGACGAAGGAGAAAAGGATGCAGGGCGTTGGCGGCACCGAGGCGGACGCGGAAGCGGCGGCAAATGGCGGTGTGCGCAGTTTGACAGGTATCGACCCAACTGGTTGCCCCGCGGGCATAGGCGAGCAGGGGAGCAAGCGCGGCCTCAGCGCTTTGGAAGGCGAGCGCCATGCCATTGCCGGTGAAGGGCGGGATGAGCGCATGCGCATCGCCGAGACGGATGGTGCCGGGCGCGGTGGGGGTCGGGGTAAAGTTGAGCGCGGCCACCGCGCACAACGAGGCGGGATCGGGCTGGCTCGCCGCGAGTCGGGTGGCGAGGGAGGACAGGCCGGTGGCGTGGAGATAGGCGATCACCAGCGCGGGGCCGTTCTCCGCGATGGCGCGGCGCCGAAACAGTCCGCACAGGTTGACCGCGCCGGTTTCAACCGTGGCGAGGCCGACGTAGGCGTCATCGCCGAGATGCAACTCCAGATCACGGGCGAGGGTAAGGCCGTGCGCGTGAAGTTTCAGGCCGATCCAAGTGGAGTCGCCGCGTGAACGGCCGGTGGCCAACACGCGCCCGGGGGCCGGCGCGAGACTTTCCACACGTGTATTGGCCTGCAGCACACCGCCCGCGGCGGTGAAGGCGGAAGCGAGACGCGAGTCGAGCGCATACCGGCTGAGGCCGAGAGCAGGCGAGGGCAGGTGCTGCACCCGAATGAGTTTCTCACGCTGAAACCACGCAATCTCGCGATGTTGCAAGGCATCCGTGAGAAAAGGTTCGAGCCCAAGCCGGGCGATGGTGGTGGCGGAAAGTCCGGTGATGAATTCGCCGCACACGCGGTGCCGCGGATAGCGGCCCGCTTCGATGAGTGTGACCGGCACGCCGGAGCGACGGAGCGCGAGTCCGAGCGAGAGCCCCGCGAGTCCGCCGCCGATGATTTCAATGGGCTGCAGCGCAGTCATGGGCGGCGCACAGCGACGAAGCGATAGGCGCCGAGGAAGGTGAAGGTAACGTGACACTCCCACGTGGCGGCATCGAGCCCGAGTGCGCGGGGCAGCTCATCGCCGAGAAAACCGGCGGCAATGCTGACGCGGGCATCGTGACGGCTGACGTAATTGGCGCCGAGCAGCGGCGCCAAAATGGCAAAGGCCAGCTGCGAGACACGCCAGCGGGCGGGTTCGCAGGCGACGATGACGCGGGCGGCTGCGCGTAATTTGGCGCCTAAAGCTGCAAGCGCTTTGTCCGAGAACTGATGAAAGATGAGGTTGCCGGTGATGATGGGATAGGCGGCGTAATCGGGGAAATGTTCCAAATCCGCCTGATGCCACGCGCGCGAGGCGGGCCAGGCGGCGGGACGCGGCCAACGGTCGAGTCCATCCACGGCGAGGCCGGCACGCTGCAACTGCAAACCGAGTTCACCTGTGCCAGCGCCCAGCTCCAGCACCTTATCCCCGGGGCGGACGAGGGCGGGCAGCACGCGGGCAAACCAGCGAAAGTTGCCCATGGCCGCATTGGTCAGACGCAGGTCGCGGCGGTTGTGCAATGCCGCAGGATGGTCGATGGGAAGAGCGTCGAGGAGCTCGGGCTGAAGCGTGCGGGGCATCGCGAGACTAAGGTTGCCGGGCGGCGGCGGGGTGTCCAGCGTGCCGTGAAGTTTCCCATGAGTTCCACTGTCACTCCCGTCGATCTGATTGCGCAAGCTGCGGAACAATTTCCGCACCGTCCTTCGTGGGACGAGTATTTCATGGCTACCGCCGTGCTGATGTCCACCCGCTCGAACTGTGAGCGGCTGCACGTGGGCTGCGTCATCGTGACCGGCGGCGAGCGTAAGAACCGCCTCGTGGCGGCGGGCTATAACGGCTTCCTGCCGGGCACACCCCATGTCTCGCGTTTACGCGACGGCCACGAACAGGCGACCGTGCACGCGGAGCAAAATGCCATCGCGGATGCCGCCCGGCGCGGCAGCGCGGTGGAGGGCTGCGTGGCCTATGTGACGCATTACCCGTGCATCAACTGCGCCAAGATCATGGCGGCGTCAGGCCTGGCGGAAATCCGCTACCGGATTGACTACGCCAACGACCCGCTCGTGGCGCCGCTGCTCGCGGAGGCCGGAGTGAAAGTTTTGAAACTGTAGAAACTAAGGCGTAAAATTCGGTCGGAGTTCACCACGGATTTCACGGATCGAGACGGATCAAGGCATCAGTTTTGGGCTAGAGCTATCCAGGTTCATTCGTGGTGGAATTGAATTGTTTCCGTTGGGGTAAATTGTGCTACCGTCCGGGTCATGCGTGAGCGTCGTTCCAGCACCAAGAAAGACAGCCTTGCGGGTTCGCTCCTGCTGGCGCATCCGACGCTGCGCGATCCAAACTTCCGGCGGACCGTAGTCCTCATGTCCATGCACGATGCCGACGGCGCGATGGGCGTGGTGCTCAACCGGCCGCTGGGCAAGCGGCTCGGTGAGCTGAATGGTGATTTTGCACTGGGGAAACTGGCCGGCGTGCCGATCTACCACGGCGGCCCGGTCAAGCCCGAGCAGTTGATCCTCGCCGCGTGGGCGACGCAGGACGACAGCTTCCGGCTGCATTTCGGGCTGGAGCCGGGCAAGGCGGAACAATTGCTGGCCGAGCCGGGCACCCAGATGCGGGCATTTTTGGGTTACTCCGGCTGGTCGCGCGGACAACTTGAAAAGGAGTTGAAGCAGGACACTTGGGTGCAGGCAGATATCCCGGTGGATATTCTGGGACAGGCTGAGGATAGCGCGCTGTGGCGGATCATCCTGGGACGCGAGGGGGATGCCTGGCGTTTGCTGGCCGATGAGCCCGAAGATCCAAGTCAAAACTGACATCACAGACGGGAAGGTCTGCAAAGGATGGTGGCATGGAATCCTGTTCGAGGCGCAAACGCTGAAGATTCTGCTGCAAATATTTTAGGGTATTCCCCATGAGGTCTATCGGCATCGCTCTGTCCTTGACGCCGCATACAGCTACGGTGTGATGGGCCATGCAATTGAGATACGCCGTCCTTTTGGGCATTCTCATATTGGTAATGGTGGCCTCTATGGCGCCGTCCCAAACGGACTTAACCGGCAAGACTGAAGCTGAAGTAGTGGCAGAAATAGGCAGCCCTGCCTCGAAGTCATCGGTGGGCGCACGCACCCTCTATCGGTGGGCTGATGTGACCATTGCTTTTGAGAATGGCCGTGTCACCAAAATCGAAAAGAGGGACCCGCAGCGCGAAGCCGCGATTAAACTGAAAACAGAGAAAATCCTGCAAGAACGGGCGCAGCTTAAGGCGGCCGCGGAGGCGCGGAGGATAAAGGCGCAGCAAGAAAACGAGAGTGCCATCATGGCGGATACGGCAAAATTAGCGGCTGCGGCAAGAGATGCTCAGGCGCAAAAGGAACAGCAGGAATCTCTCGCGCAGCAAACGGCATTACAAGAAGCGGCGCGCCGTAGAGATGAATACCAGAAATCTGAACAATTACAGCGCCAGATGACCGCGATTCAAAAGATGAGGGACGAGAAGACGAAAAAGGAAACCCAGGCAAGAAAGCAGCTGAGATCCAAATAGCTTAACCGCTCAGGCTACGAGGCAACTTGATGTTTTAAAGGGCTTTAAATTTAGCGAACCAGCCAACGGCTCGGGGCTTAACTGAATGTTTTGGTTCATGGATTTGGGGTTCAACTCAGGGCGCCGTCCGCCGGACATTTCAGTTGACAGAGGGAAGGGCGGGCGGTGTTTTCGTTCCTTTTATGAAAGTCGTTTCCTCCATCAAATCCGCCAAGAAGCGTCACCCGGCCTGCCAGGTCGTGCGTCGCAAGGGCAAAATCTACGTCATCAATAAGGTCGAGCCGCGTTACAAGGCCCGCCAAGGTTGATCCAACCCTCTTTATACCGCCGTGAAAGCCGAAGGCCATCCCACTCTCAATAACGTCTGCTTCCTCGATGTCGCGACGGGCAAACGTTTCCTCACCAAGTCCACGATGAAGTCTGCCCGCAAGGAGACCATCGATGGCGTCGAATACCAGATCGTCGTCCGCGACGTCACGATGGACTCGCATCCCGCCTACACAGGCGAGAAGCGCCTCGTTGACACCGCGGGTCGCGTCGAAAAGTTCACGACGAAGTTCAAGCGCAGCTCCGTCAAAAAGTAAGCGGCCTTGCCCGAAACTTTCCCCAGCCCTCCGAAAAATCGGAGGGCTTTTTTGTTGCCCGCACCTTGCCGGTAGTGACTGGGTAGGAGGCACCGAACATGAAACTCCTGATTTTCGACTGCGACAGCACGCTCAGCGCGCTCGAGGGGATCGACGAACTGGCGCGGGTGCGCGGGCCGGCGGTCTTTGCGCGGGTCGAGGCGATGACGAATGACGCCATGAACGGGCAGATCCCGGTGGAGAGTATCTTTCAGGCGCGACTCGACATCATCCAACCGGCGCGGGCGGATGTGGCGGCGGTGGGCGCGCGCTACATCGCAACGGTCGAACCGACCGCACGGGCGACGATCGCGGAATTGAAGGCGCGGGGCTGGACGCCGCTCATTGTGAGCGGAGGTTTCCGGCAGGCGATCCAGCCGTTGGCGGAATTTTTAGACATCGCGCGCATTGAAGCGGTGGACCTGCGTTTCAAGACGGACGGCAGTTATGCGGGCTTTGACGCGGATTTTCCAACGACCCGCGCAGGCGGCAAGCCCGAGCTGGTCGCGCGCCTGCAAGCGGAGTTGCAGCCGGTGCGCGTCGTGGCGGTGGGGGATGGGGTGAGCGATCTGGAAATGCAGCCAGTGGTGGAGCGTTTTTTCGGTTTTGGCCGCTATGTGGAAAGACCGGCGGTGCGGAGCGGGTCGGGCTTGTTTATTCGCTCGTTGGATGAATTATTGAACCATCTATGATGAAAAGACTGAAGCTCCCAGCGCTCGCCGTAAT
>JAGNQV010000105.1 GCA_017988885.1 Opitutaceae bacterium
GATGGCCGTCGCGCCAGATAAGGCTGTGCAGGGCGTAGCGCAGCCCGAGAAAAATGGCGCCGTCGGGCTTGTCCACCACGTCCGCGATGTAGCGCGCTGTGTCGGCGTGCTGGCGCACCAGCGCAGTCTGCAGCAGCGAGCGCTGGTGCATGCCGTAGTTGCCGCGCGTCTTCACCGCGTAGTAGGCATCGATGATTTCCTCCAGCAGGTTGGCCTCGATGAAGGCGCGGACGGCGTGACCGGTTTTGCCGGTGAAGGCGTGCAGCGCGGTGTCATCATCAATCGTTTCCCAGATCGCGTCGTAGGTCTCGGCAAACTGCGCCGACAGGTAGGACTCCCAGATGGCGTTCACGACTTTGCCGTTGTAACGCTCGTGCTGGGTGCGCGCCATGATTTCGCCGAAGCGGGACTGCGTGGCGTGGTCCATGTTGGGATAAACCTCCGCCACGCGGTGCAAGATGACGGCGGCCTTGTGCGCGTAACGCCGGTCGCCCGTGAGCAGATAGGCGCGGCCCAGCGCTTCGCAGCCGCGAAGCAGCGTGGGATTGTCGGCCTGCGGGTGCCAATACCAAGTCCAGTGATTCGCGTGCGCGACAAACCAGTAGCGCTCGCCATCCGGCGCCACCCAGCCGCGGCCGTCGTCCGCATAGGGACCGTCAAAATCGCGGCGATCGGTGAACCCGCTGCGATAAAACCGGCCGTAATCATTGCTCGGAAAAACGCCGCCGCAGACCGGGCACTCGACCTTGAAGGGCCGGCGCGGATCTATCCGCCAGGGATATGTGCTCTTGGCCGCCTCGAAGATCTTCTTGCCGCACGACGGACAACCGGCGGGCGAACAGTCAAACGCCCGCGGCACCTCGGCCGTGGTGATGAGATCGCGCAGCGCGGCGTCTTCCCAGTCGAGCCAATAGGCGGCGGCGGCGATAATTTCATCCGCCAGCTTTTTCGCCGACGCGTGCTGCGCGAGATTGGCCCGCGCCTGTTTGATTTCGTCGTCGGTGAACAGCGTGCGGCGATCCTTGAGCGGGAACTGCGGCGTCCGCACCCGGGGCGGCAGGATCTCGCCGACGCGGAGCGGCGGCAGCGGCTCACCGGGCGCTTTCCAATCGTTGGCGAGATGCAGTGGCTTGCGGGGGACTTCAGTCGTTTTCATCCGGAGGGGCGGTTTCGTCGTCGAGAAAGTTGAATTGCGCAGGGTCCACCCGGCTGGCGAAAAGTTTGCGCAGGAACACATCGCGGTGCTGCGCGGTGCGGCCCAGCCGGAGCAGCGCCTCGCGGTGCTCCTCGGTGCCGTAGCCCTTGTGCTGCGCGAAGCCATAGCCGGGGAGCACGCCGTCGAGTTCGCCCATCAGCCGGTCCCGCGTCACCTTCGCGATGATGGACGCCATCGCGATGCACAGCGAACGCGCGTCGCCGTTCACGATGCCGGTGTGCGGATAGGGAAAATGTCGCAGCGGCAATCCGTCCACCAGGATGCGCGCCGACACCCGTGGCTGAAAATTCGCCACCACTTCGGGCGACGAAAACAAATCCGGCTCAGTCTGCTGCTCAAACGCACCCGGCGGATAAATCCCCTCCAGCGCACGCCGCATCGCGAGCTTCGTCGCGCCGAGGATGTTGAACTGCGCGATCTCGTCCACATCGGCGCTGCCGAACTGCGCGTGGATCTGCCCCTGTCCCGCCAGCGTTTCAAAATCAAACCACAACGCCGCGCGCTCCGCCGCGGTCAGTTGCTTCGAGTCGTTGATCCGGCCGGCGTTCGCCACGGCCCAGCGGCTCTCCAGAAACTCCCGCGTCACCAGCACCGCCCCCGCCACGACCGGGCCGGCGAGGGCGCCCCGCCCCGCCTCATCCACCCCGATGAGGCTGGCGACCCCTTCGATCTGCTTCAGATCGAACCCGCGAAGTTGGCGGCGTCGGGCCATGGGCCTTACAGGTGCTTGAACTCGGTGCGCTCCTTGGGCTCACGCAACGGCAGCTCATGGAGTTTGCCCGCTTCGGCCACGACTTCGTAGGCCGTGCGGAAATGCAACTTGGCAAATTCCCCCAGCGCGCGGGTGCCAAATTTGTTGATGATCTCGTGCGCCTGTTTTTTGACCAGCGGGCCGGCGCCCTTCTGGAGCTTCGCGCCGAATTGCTTCGAGAGCTCGTGCATCTGCCGCACGTATTCGGCGCGGGCGACAATCGATGCCGCGGCCACCACGGGGTCTGACTCCGCCTTGGTGCGCATCCGGAGTTCGAAGTTCTTGATGTCCTTTTTCGCCAGCTCGCGTTGCACCAGCGGCTGCTCGCTGAATTGGTCGAGCAGCCCCCACGCCACCGGTTTGCGGGCCAGCGCGCCCGCGAGCGCCGTCGCGTGCTGCCAGGCCAGCAGGCGGTTGAGATTCGCCCCGGGGCGGCCCATCAGCTCGTTGTAGCGCGTCATCGTGTGACAGAAACAGGTCTCGACCGCGGCACCCTTCGTGCCGCGGATCAACCGGTCGAGTTCCATGATTTTGCTCTCCGCCATTTTCTTGGAATCCTGCGCGCCCGCCTTGCGCCATGCCTCGATCGCCGCCTTGTCGGCAATGACCGTCGCCGCGGTGACCGGACCGAAGAAATCGCCCTTGCCGCTCTCATCGAGGCCGGCATGCGACTCGAACCAGTCCGGGTGCAGCACTTCGTCGTAACCCAGTTTCGCCGCGCCCGTGATCTCCGGCTCCAGCACGTCGCGGACAAAATCCTCGGTGCCCTTGCCCGCGATGACGACCTTGCCGCTGGTGTAAGCGGAAAGGTTCAGCCGGATATGATCGGCCTTGAACGCAAAATGCGTGTAAGCGACCTCGAACGGCGTCCAACCCCGGGCCTCGCACAGGGCGCGCAGCTTTTTCAGCTGCGCGTCGTCGAGCTTGACGGTGTAGGAGGCGAGTTTCTTGGGCGCCTCTTCGTCGGAGGCCGGCTTTTTGGGCATACGTCAGCATGGCCGCAAAAATCCGCGGAAAGCGCAAAGGAGAAAACAACCTGCGGGCGGGCATTTTTCTTGCGCCCAGTGCGCCTCTGGCGGCCTATGCCGGTGATGCCACGTTCTTCCTCTGCCCAGCTCATCGCCGCCCGCGAGGATTTTCACCGCACCCTCCACGCCTGGTATCGCGTGCATCAACGCCAACTCCCGTGGCGCGAGGCGCCATCCCTCTACAAGACGGTCGTCAGCGAGTTCATGCTGCAACAGACGCAGGTGAAGACGGTGCTCCCCTACTTCGCGCGCTGGCTCGCCGCCCTGCCGGATTTCGCGGCCCTCGCCGCCGCCCCCGAAGCCCGCGTGCTCAAACTTTGGGAGGGACTCGGCTATTATTCCCGGGCCCGCAATTTGCACAAACTCGCCCAGGCCGTCACCGCCCTCCCGACTCCGCCCCGTGACCCCGCCGCTTGGCTGGCATTGCCCGGTGTCGGGCCCTACACCGCGGCGGCCATCACGAGCATCGCCTTTGACGCTCCCGCCGCCGTGGTGGATGGCAACGTCGTGCGCATTCTCGCACGCCTCACCGCCGACGGCCGCGCCTTCCGCGACAGCAGTGCCGCTGCGAAGGAATTCACTTCGCTCGCCAATGCCCTCCTGCCCGCCACCGGCTCGGGCGACCACAACCAGGCCATGATGGAACTCGGCGCCACGATCTGCCTCCGGCAAAATCCGCTCTGCGCCAGTTGCCCCGTGCGCACGTGCTGCGCCGGACAAAAATCTGGCACCCCGGAGCAATTCCCCAAACTCGCCGCCAAAAAAATCGAGCAGATCGAGGTCACCCGCGTCTGGTGCCTGCGCGCCGGCCAGTTGCTGATGCATCGCACGGACGCCCGCGCCCGCCGGCTCGCACAGCAACACGAGCTGCCGACCCCGGAGCAAGCCGGCCGCAAGGAAACCACGGTCATGCGGGGTAAGCTGCTTGCGAAGAAAAAGCGGAGCATCACGAAATACCGGATCACCGAGTCGATTTACCTAGTCACCGCCCATCCATCTCGCTCACGCCCCGGCTTGGTCTGGGTGCCACTCAACAAGCTTGATGACCACACGCTCTCGGGCCCGCACCGCCGCTGGATCGGCGAAATCCTGAAGAACTCGAAAACCTAGCGCAGCAATTCTTCCACCCGCGCCTTGGAGCGGCGCACGCCATCCTCATCCACCCGTGGACTGAGCTCGATCGTGAGCAGATGTTCCGGCCGCCAGAATTCGCTCACCATTTTGAAATCGATCTTCCCGTCGCCGATGGCCTGATGGTCGCGCCCCTCAGGGCTGACATCGTGCAAATGGAAACCGATGAGCCGCGGGGCCATCTTTGCCAGATGCGTCCGATGCTCCAGCAAGCCCATCGACTGCTTGATGTCCGCATGGCCCGTATCGTGCCAGTAGCCCGCCGACGCCCCCGCCGGTAATCCTGCGAGGAAGCCGTCGTAATCATCATCCAGCGGCAGTTCGCGAAAACTTTCCCGATTTTCAAAACCCAGCGTAATGTGCTTGGCCTTCGCGTAGTCCAGAATCTCGGCGATGCTCCGCTGGGTCTGCGCCCAGAAAGGCCCCATCCGCTTGCGCAGTTTCGCCAGGCTCTTCGCGAGCAACGCTTGGTAGACCTTGTCCTGCGTCGCCACGGCGTCGGGGTGTGTCTCCAGGTAGGCTTCCAGTTTGTTCACGGGGTTGAACCAGAAAAACTCCACGCTGCCGAGATGGCACACCGTCACGCGGGCGCGCACTTGCTCGGCAAAATCCAGCGTGCGCTTGGTGTAGCGCAACCACTGGTCGTGCTCGCGAAAATCCCGCGACGACGGCTCGAAGAGATTGGGCGCCGCCTGATTCACGCCGGTCGGCAACGGACAGAAATTATGCGTCGAGCCAATCTTGATGACGCCTTCTTCCACCGCGCGCAGAATACCCGGCACGAGCGGAATCCGGATCCCGTGGCTCAGTTCGGCGTATTCAAACCCGAGGCCGGCCATCTCCCGCAGCATTTCATAGCCGTCGGTATGGCGGTGGGAGCACCAGCTGGTCGAGAGGGAAAGAATCGGTTTCACGCGGTAACGCCCTATGACGAACCGACTTGCCACCGTTTTGCACGAAAAAAAGCCGCGTCCCGTAAATTCGGGACGCGGCGATAAAGTGTTCGCTCGGAGTCGAAAACGACTTACTCGGCGTAACGGCGGCGCAGCATCTGCGTGAAAGCCTGCACCTTGTTCTTGCGGCGGCGCTTTTCGCAGGGCTTTTCGTAGTAGCGCTTGGCGCGAACACCCTTGATGATGTTCTCGCGCTCGAGCTTCTTTTTCATGCGGCGGATCGCACGGTCAATGGGCTCGTTTTTGCGGATTTTGATTTCGATGGACATGGGAAACGGGTCGTTGGTGAAAGGAAAAGCCCGAAAGCAAGCCATGCGGCGCAAGCTCCGTCAATGGCTTTTTTAACCCGCTAAAAACGCCCCCTTTCGCCGGTAAAAACGCCTTTCGGCCTTGCGCGGGCGACGGGGTGCTCTTGTTTCACGACCTGTGCCGTCTGCCGACAAAAACTTCGTCCATCTCCACGTCCACACCGACTACAGTCTGCTCGACGGGGCCTGCCGGATCGACCGCTTGATGGACCGGGCGGTGGAGCTCGGCATGCCGGCCCTCGCCCTCACCGACCACGGCAATCTCTACGGAGCCATCGAGTTTTATAACTCCGCCAAAGCCAAGGGTATCAAACCCCTCATCGGCTGCGAACTTTACCTCGTTGAGACTTCCCGCCTCGAAAAACACGGCCGCTCCGACGAGGGCAAAAGCATCTTCCATCTCGGCCTGCTGGCGAAAAATCTCACGGGCTACCAAAACCTCCTCAAACTCGTCTCGGACGCGCACCTCAAGGGCTTCTATTATAAGCCCCGCACCGACCTCGAAACCCTCACCCAATACGCCAACGGCCTCATCGGCTTCACCGGCTGCCTCGCCTCACTGGTGCCGCAGCACTTGTTGCACGACCGCTACGAGGAAGCCCGTCAGGCCTGCGGACGCTTCGTCGAAATCTTCGGCCGGGAGAACTATTTCGTCGAAATTCAGGACCACGGCATCCCCGAGCAGCGCAAAATCATTCCCGGCCTCCTGAAGCTCGCCACGGAGTTCAACCTCAAGGTCATTTGCACGAATGATGTGCACTACGTGCAGCCGAGCGACTCCGGACCGCATGATGCGATGCTCTGCATCCAGACCGGTGCGAAGATCGACGAAACCGATCGCATGCGCTTCACGGGTTCGCAGTTTTACCTGAAGTCGCACGACGAGATGGCGCAGCTCTTCGCCGAGGTGCCCGACTCCCTCGCCAACACCCGGCTCGTCGCCGACATGTGCGATCTCAGTATCCCGTTTCCCAAGGGGAGTGAACGCTATCCGAAATATCCCCTGCCGCCCGAAATTAAGACCGATCGGGACGGCTACCTCAAGGACCTCTGCATCGCCGGGCTGAAACAACGCTACGGCGTTGACTACGCCACCCCGGAGAAATTTTCCGACCCCGCCCTCGCGCAGACGCTCGCCCAGCGCCTCGACTTCGAGCTCGGCATCATCGGCAAGACCGGGTTCAGCGATTACTTTCTCGTCGTCTGGGATTTCATCGACTGGGCCAAAAAGCACGGCATCCCCGTCGGTCCCGGCCGCGGTTCCGGCGCCGCCTGCCTCGTCGCCTACGTGCTCGGCATCACCAACCTCGACCCGCTCCGCTTCAAACTGCTGTTCGAGCGCTTCCTCAATCCCGAACGCGTCTCGCCACCGGACTTCGACATCGATTTCTGCATGCGCCGCCGCGGGGAGGTCATCGACTACGTCCGCCAGAAATACGGCAAGGACTGCGTCGCCAACATCATCACCTACGGCACGCTCGGCGCCAAGATGGTCATCCGCGATGTCTCGCGCGTCCACAACCTCCCCTACGCCGACGCCGACCGCCTCGCCAAGATGATCCCCGACGAGCTCAACATCGAGCTCAAGACCGCCCTCGAAAAATCCGCCGAACTCCGTGACGAGGTGGCGAAAAATCCCGTCGCCAAAAAAATCTTCGACCAGGCGATGGTGCTCGAGGGCATGGTGCGCAATACCGGCAAACACGCCGCCGGCATCATCATCACCGACCGGCCGCTCGATGAGTTTGTCCCGCTCACCGAGCAGGAAGGCGATGTCACCGTGCAGTTCGACATGAACGCCGTCGGCAAGCTCGGCCTGCTGAAGATGGATTTCCTTGGCCTCAAGACGCTCACCGTCATCGCCGACGCCGTGGACAATATCCGGCACACCGCCGACCCGAAGTTCGAACTCGATGCCGTCGCGTTCGACGATCCCACGACCTACGCCCTGCTCAACACCGGCCGCACCACCGGCGTGTTCCAGCTTGAATCCAGCGGCATGCAGGCGCTCTGCCGCCAGATCAGCCTTTCCTCCATCGACGAAATCGTCGCGCTCATTGCCCTCTACCGCCCCGGTCCGATGGAATGGATTCCCGATTACGTGCGCGGCAAAAAAGACCCGAGCACCGTCAAGTTTCCCCACCCGCTGCTGGAGGAAGTCTGCCGCGAAACCTACGGCGTCATGGTCTATCAGGAACAGGTCATGGAAGCCGCCAAGGTCGTCGCCGGCTACACCCTCGGCGGCGCCGACATGCTGCGCCGCGCCATGGGCAAGAAGGACGCCGAAGCGATGGCCAAGGAGCGCGCCAAATTTGTCGAGGGCGCCAAACGCGTGAACAACATCGACGCAAAGACCGCCGACGCGATTTTCGACATCCTTAACAAATTTGCCGGCTACGGTTTCAACAAGGCGCACTCCGCCGCCTACGCCGTGCTCAGCTACCAGACCGGTTTTCTCAAGGCGAACTACCCCGTGCAGTTCATGGCCGCGATGCTGTCGAGCGAACTCGGCAACTCGGAAAAAGTCTCCCACTTCATCGCCGAGTGCGAGTCCATGGGCCTCACCGTGCTCGGACCCGACGTCAACGAGTCGCGCGAAATGTTCACGCCCGTGGACAAAAAGATCCGTTTCGGCCTCGCCGGCATCAAGGGCGTCGGGGAGCAGGCCGCCAAAAACATCATCACCGAGCGCGAGGCCAACGGTCCTTACGTGGACTTCGCCGACTTTGTGCGGCGAGGCGACAGCCGCTCCCTCAACAAGCGCGTGCTGGAACACCTCGTGAAAACCGGCGCCTTCGATTTCAGCGGCGCCAGCCGCAAGGAACTTTTCGACGGCATCGACGGCGCCATGTCCACCGTCGCGGCCACCGCCCGTGACAAAGCCGCCGGCCAGCACAGTTTTCTCGACATGCTCGCCGAGGAAGCTCCCGCCACGGCAGGAGCGGCCGCCACCAACCGTCCTGCACCGCCCGCCGCCGACGAATTTTCTCCCGCCGAGCGGCTCCAGTTCGAGAAAGACCTCCTCGGCTTCTACGTCTCCGGCCATCCGATGAATCTCTACGCCGGCCTCGCGGAGGCGATCGACACCCATACTGTCGATACGCTGCTCCAGCAGACCGACCGCGTCGAATTCCGCCTGTGCGGCATCGCCAGCAACATCGCGAAAAAACTCTCGAAGAAAGATAACCGTCCCTGGGCCGCCTTCACCCTCGCCACCAAGCAGGCCTCCGTTCCGCTCAACATGTTCGCCGATGCCTATGCGAACTACTCGTTGAACCTGCTGCCCGACCAGCCGGTGCTCGTGCAGGGCAACATCATTGCCGGCAACGACGGCGCCCGCATCAACGTGAAGGAGTGCTACCCGCTCGACCATTTCGTCACCGGCATTGTGCGCAAGGTCACGTGGCTACTGAAACCCGACCATCGCGAACTGCCGGCTTTCTTCCGCCTGTTGCGCGAGACCATCAACCGCCAACCTGGCGAGACCCGCGTCGATTTCGGTTTTGTCTTCGAGGATCGGGTCGCCCCCATCGCCGAGGCGAGTAGCGCGCTGACCTGGCGACTCACCGCGCCCACCTTTCAGGAACTGCACACCCATCCCGCCGTGCTCGGCGTGCAGTTGGAGACCAAGCGCCTCGAACTCAAACAAGACCGCCGCTGGAGCAAGCGCTGACCCGGGAGCGAACACGACCCGGGAGCGCGGGCCGCTGGCCCGCTTCAGCCTCAAATATCGGGTTATATCCATCGGCGCTAGCTTTCAGCCTTTGGCGCGGCAGCGCCGGTAGGGTCCGCACTCCGAGCGGACCGCGCACAGCCGATCGCGTCCGCATTCCGTATTTCCATGGAAGTGGCAGACCCCACCGCCGCTCGGTCACAGCAGTCAACTCAGAGGGCTTTCGCAGCATTGCAGACGCTCGCGAAATGCTTTAGCAATGGCGTTACGACTATCACCATCGTCGTCCGCACAGCGAGCTATGCGGCTATCAAAAACCGACCGCTTAACCGCCCCAAACCTCAGATCCGCGGTGTCCAATCAAAAGGGCAGGTCACACATTATCGGGGCAATCCGATCACCATAAAACTATGAACACTAAACTAAACCAACCTGCCGGCGACCACTCGAAGCGGGAGGGTCAACCGGTTGAATCAAAACCGGGCGGATACGGCCAGTCGTCGTCCAGCAGGTCACCTCGGCGACTTGTCGTTTCCGCGAACTGATGGTGCTCTCTTAATGCTATGATTCCGCTTGAACTCACTCAAAGCCCCTTGTCCGTGCTGACGTTGATTGCCGCTCCAGCGATCTTGACCAACGCGACCAGCACCTTGGCCCAAAGCACGCTCAACCGGGTGTTTCGCACCCGGGACCGGATGAATGAACTGTTCGCGATGTCCAAGGCTGAAAATCTGCCGGAGGCGGAGACGGCGCTGCTGCTGGAGCAAGTGAATCGTGTCGAGCGGCAGGGAATACTCCTCTTCCGCGCTCTGCATTCGATCTATGTCGCCCTTGGTGCTTTTGCCGCCGCGACGCTTGTAACGTTGCTGGCCGAAGGACTCGCCGGTTTCTGGGGCGTCACCTGGTTTCGTGCGATGGCTGGCCTGGGGATCGCTCTTGGTTTGACGGGCGTGGGCGGACTGGTTTTCGGAAGCGTAAAACTCTTCAAGGCCACCAGAATGTCGCTCGACAACATCCGGGCGGAAGCCGAGCTGATTCGGAAGCGACAATCACTCCGAAAAGTCCCGGCGCAGTCCGATCAGAATTGAAATTTCGCAGGCAGTGAACTCAACGCGCCACCACCAAAGGAATACAATAATGAACAATAATCTATCCGATGTGACGGCAACGCTGGAAACCACCGCGGGCGCCGCCTC
>JAGNQV010000106.1 GCA_017988885.1 Opitutaceae bacterium
AGGACCGCAAGAGCTTCCTCGCGACGCCGCTCTTTCTCGACGCCGATTTCTGGATCAACCTGCCGGTTTATACCGACCACCCGATGCTCGGCATCAATGGCGCGCTCGTGAACGCCACGCTCTGGAACGCCTCCAACACCGCGCGGTTCTTCCGCAGTCCGGCCAATGCGCCGGCGGCGGTCGCGGAAATGAGCGCCATCCCCGAACTCCGCGAGACGTGGGCCTTCTCCATCGTGAGCCTGCAGCACTACCAATACATCGGCGGGCCGTATTTCAATTCGCTCTACTCGATTTCCGAGCCACTCCTCTGGTTGAGCCGCGATCCCGTGATGCTGGATTCGCTCATGCTGAATCGCATCAACCGCCAGCGGAAGCTGACGGGCTTCGTTCCCATTTCGGAAGAAATCCGCACTTTGGAGTTTGCGGAGATGCTGGGGGTGGGCTCGACCCACATTGAATCCGTCGAGATGGTCAAAGTGGACGAATAAACCGCTTGCCGCCCCGGTGGCTTTGCCCGCAACTTTTTCCCGATGTCATCCGCGTATCTCCCTTTCCTGATCCAAGCCGTGCTGGCCGCCGGCATCGCGGCCCTGATCATTGGCGCCAGCCACATCATCGGCCAGCGCACGAAGCAGAATCAGATCAAGGACTCGGCTTATGAATGCGGCGTGCCGACCGACGGCATCGTGCACACGCGGTTCTCGGTTAAATTCTACGTCACGGTGATGCTCTTCATCATCTTCGACATCGAGGTGGTGTTCCTCATCCCGTGGGCCTTCATCTATCGCGAGTTCCTCGCCAACCAGATCGCGATTCTCGGGCCGATCCTTTTTTTCATCGGCGTGCTGGTGATCGGCCTGTTCTACGAAATCAAAAAAGGTGCGCTCGAGTGGGAAAAGTGAACCCCGCGCCGAGAGTAATCAGCAGACACCAAATGGCCAAGGCCCCAAGCACTCCCCCTGGCAGGGCCCACCGGCCCTGAGCATTGAGGGACTGGTGTGATCTAAAGTTTTAAAACCATGCGGCTCGACAAAATCATCGCGCGCAGCCGCATCGTTGACCTGCATAGCGTCACCTTGCAGGGCGCGCTGGAGGAATTGCTGGCGGCGTGCGTGTCGAATTTTCCCGACTTGAAGCGCGAGTCGTTGCTGCGGGGCCTGCTGGCGCGCGAGAGCACGATGACGACCTATCTCGGCCTCGGCGTCGCGCTGCCGCACGTGCGGGTGAAGATGAACCGCCGCTATGTGCTCGCCATCGGCCGCAGCCGCGCGGGCATCCGACACGATGGCGCGAAGGATGACGAACGGGTGCGCTTGATTTTCATGCTCATCGCGGGCGACAAGGCGCGCGATTACCTGCAGGTGCTGGCCTCGATCGCACGGCAGGTCAACGAGCCGGAACTGGTGGACAAGCTCGTCAGCGCACCCGATATCGACACGCTTTATGAGCGATTGCTCGGCGGCTTTGACGGCATCCGGCCGGTGCAGGCGCAGCAAAACCGGGTCAACAAGCTCATGTTTGACGAGGCCCAACGCGTCGCACGCGGGGCGGAGTGCGGCGCCATCATGGTCTTTGGCGATACCTTCGTGGGTGGCATTCAGGCCGGCGCGTTACGCGCGAAGATCAAAACCATCCTGGTGACCCGCAATCCCATTGAGCCGTCCGAGGATCAGAAGGAATTTGCGGAGACCATCCAGGTGCGCTCGTTCTCCACGCAGCGCATGGCGCAGTTGCGCAGCGCCATCCTCGTGGCGCTCACCCGCGGCATCGTTTCCTTCAACGACCGCATCTGCTGCATCGGCGGCGTGACGGGCAGCAACCAGTTCGATACCCTTACGGTCGTGGATATCGGGCGCGAATTCGAGGCGTTGCTCACCGGCCAGAACGAGCTGCTGCCCGAGGACGTCAAACCCGAGGTGCTGGAGCGGGTCATTGCCATCGCGACGGAGCTTGCCGTTGAAGGCCGTGAGGGCCGTCCCGTGGGCAGTCTTTTCGTCGTGGGCGACACGGAACACGTGGAAAAGCTCATCAAGCCGCTCGTGCTTAACCCCTTCTACGGTTACAAGGAGGAGGATCGCAACATCCTGAATCCGTTCATGGATGAGACGGTGAAGGAGTTTTCGTCCATCGACGGCGCCTTTATCATCCGCGGAGATGGGGTGGTGCAGTCGGCGGGCAGCCTCATCCAAGCGATCGATACCGATCATATTTTACCGAGCGGGCTGGGCAGCCGGCACGCCGCGGCCTCGGCCATAAGCCTTGCGGCGCAATGCATTGCCATTGTCGTGTCTTCCAGCACCAGCCAGGTCGTGCTCTTCCGGCGGGGTGTGATGTTGCCGCTGACTGAAAAGCGCCGTTGAGCGTGCAGCGGTGGTTTAACTTTGAGGTTGCCCTGACTCGGGCCGCAGCTTTGCTCTGACCCTTCAACCATTTATCACCATGCAAGAAGTCGTCACCCTGGAATGCACCGAAGCCAAAAAAGAGGGCAAGCCCGCCTCGCGCTATCTCACGAAGCGCAATAAAAAGACCGTCACGGAGCGCATCGAGAAGAAGAAATACAATCCCTTCCTCAAGCGCCATACCCTGCACAAGGAGATCAAGTAAGTCTCCGGTCAGTCAGTTTAGAAATGCGAAAGCCGGGCTCTATGGCCCGGCTTTTTTATTCTCTTTTGTTTAATACCCCGGAGCTAGCTCCGGCTTGGGAATGTGGAGGGACGACCTCCGGGTCGTCCGGTTCGAAATAGGGTCCACACGGAGGTGGACCCTCCAATGCCCGGAGCTTGCTCCGGGGCTATTTATTTCCGTTCGCCACTGACCGAGACGAGCGGGGGGCGCGTCTGGGATACCGTGAGACCGGCTTGTTGACGGCGGGCCGCCCGCCAGCCTTCGCGGTGCTTGCGGATCCAGTCCAACAGCGCCCGCTCAAAGCCGATGTCGTAGCCGAGTCGCTCGGACTCCAGCCACTTGTGCTTCAGGATTTCTTCCCGTTCAGCCAGGAACTCTTGATAGAGGCTGGACTGTTTGACGAAGTCGCGGGAAGTCGCGGGCTCTTGAGCAGAAGAAGTCATTCAGTAGTCGGGCCTCAAGATGAGAGCGACTGAGGCGGCGCTGTCAATGCCTGCAATGTTGCAATATTTTCACACGCCCGACACCCGCGGCTGGGCCAGCCGCCCCAGCAGGGCTTCCGCGATGTCCCGGAAAGTCACGGCCGCGAGGCTATCCGGCATGCTCACCACCACCGGCTGGCCGGAATCGCCGCCCTCCCGGATGGCCGGGATCAACGGCACCTGACCCAAGAGGACCGTGGCGAGTTTCTCGGCGAGCGCGATGCCGCCACCCGTGCCAAACAGCGCGTGTTTCTGGCCGGCGGGATCCACAAAATAACTCATGTTCTCGGCGACGCCCAGCAGCGGCACGTTCACCTTTTGAAACATCAGGCCGCCCTTGCGGGCGACATTGGTGGCAGCCGGTTGCGGCGTGGTGACCAGCACGGCCCCGTCGAGCGGGAGGGTTTGCACGAGGGAAAGCTGCGCGTCGCCCGTGCCGGGCGGCAGATCCACGAGCAGGATGTCGAGCTCGCCCCATTTCACGTTTTGGACGAATTGCTGGATGGTCTTCATGATCATCGGTCCGCGCCAGACCACCGGCGTGTTGTCGTCCACCAAGAAACCCATGCTCATCACCTTCACGCCATGGTGCTCCATCGGGATGAGCATGGAAGCGGCGCCTTCGCCCTCGACCTCGGGCCGGCCGGAGAGACCCATCATGAGGGGCACGCTGGGCCCATAAATGTCGCAATCCATCAGACCCACGCGCCCGGGCCGGCCCTGCGCAGTGAGCACTTGCGCCATGGCGCAGGCGAGGTTGACGGAAAACGTGCTCTTGCCGACGCCACCCTTGCCCGAGGCGATGGCCACGGAGTGCTTGATGCCCTTGGGCGCGCCGGCCGTGCCCGCGAGATTGCCGCCGGCGCCGCCAGCCGCGGCGGTTTTCACGGGCGACACCGCGAGGTCGATGATCGTTTCCTTCACGCCGGGCATCGCGCGCAGGCATTTGTCCACCTCGGCCTTGAGTTGCAGCGGCACTTTCGGATCGCTGGTCGTGATCGCGAGCGAGACCTTGGCGATGCCATCCACGAAGGCGGCGGAACGCACGAGGCCGAATGACACGATGTCACGGCTGAAGCCGGGATATTTTACCTGCTTGAGTTGCTCTTTGATGGCTTCGGTCGTCACGGTTGGGAAAAAATTGGAACTGGAGGGGGAATTAAGTTGTTATGCCTTGGCGGGGAGTAAATAGAAATGCCCCGAAACCCGAAATATTAAGCACCACTTTCCGATATGCAAAAAATTCTGCACACCGTCCTTTTCCTTACCCTCGGCCTGACTGCCGCGTTGGCCCAGCGCGAGATCGGCACGGTAGAAATATCATCTGATAACAAAACCGTCCCAGTGCGGGTCTCGGCCAGCACCCCCGAGCTCAACAGTCTCGCGATTCAGGCTTTCAGCGCGCATGGCCGTTACCGGGTCGTCGCCAGCGGATTCACCTACGACATCAAGTTCACCCAGGTCGCCGCCACGCAGGTGCGGGTGGATATTTCCCGCAGCAGCGGCACGCCGGTGGACAGCGCGGTCGCGACCGGCTCCTCGGCGCGCAATGCCCTGCTGCGCGCGGCGGACATCGCGGTGGAAAAAACCAACGGCATGGGCCTGAAGGGCTTTTTCACTGCCAAGCTGGCCTTCATCGGCGAGCGCACCGGCCACAAGGAAATCTACGTGTCCGACCTCTTCCTCGGTGAGGTGAAGCAGATCACCCGCGACAATGCGCAGGCCCTCGGCCCGCGCTGGGCGCCGGACGGCTCGAAGCTGCTCTATACCAGTTTCTACAAATCAGGTTTCCCCGATATTTTTCAGATCGACCTCAACTCTTACCAGCGGACGACGTTCGTGAGCTTCAAGGGCACGAACAGCGGTGCGCGTTACAGCCCCAACGGCCAGCAGGTCGCGATGGTGCTCTCCGGCGAGGGTAATGCCGAGATCTACGTGAGTGATGCGCAGGGCCGGCGTGTTTCCCGCCGCACCCGCACGGACTCGGTCGAGGCCTCGCCCAGTTTCTCGCCCGACAGTTCACGCATTGTCTTCACCTCCGACGCGGCCGGCGGTCCGCAGCTTTACATCATCCCGGCGGCGGGAGGCTCGATGCAGCGCGTGCCGACGAACATCAGCGGCTATTGCACCGAGCCGGACTGGTGCCGGGCGAATCCGAACAAGATCGCCTTCACGATGCGCATCGGGCGCGGTTACCAAATCGCCGTGCATGATTTCACGAAGGGCAAGAGCGAGCAGGTTTCGCACGCCCCTTTCGACGGCGTGGAGCCGACTTGGCTGGCGGACGGCCGCCACGTGGTTTACACCGCGCGCGACCGCAGCACGAGCCGCCTGTGCATCCTCGACACTGAGAGTGGCAAGAGTGTGCCGGTCAGCCCAGCAAGTTTTGGCACCGCGATGCAGGCGAATGCGTGGACGCCGTAAAGACCGGGAGCGCGGGCCGCTGGCCCGCTCGGTCTGAATTGCGGGCCGGCGGCCCGCGCTCCCAATAAACCAAAAGCCGCACCCGAAAGGTGCGGCTTTTGGTTTGAATGAACGCGGCGCTTACTTGGTCGCGGCAGTGTAGTTGGCCTCGGCGGCGTCCCAATCGACCACATTCCAGAAGGCGGCGATATAGTCGGGCCGGCGGTTCTGGTAGTTGAGATAGTAGGCATGCTCCCAGACATCGAGGCCGATGACGGGTTTGCCCTCAATGCCGGCGACCGCCTTGCCCATGAGCGGGCTGTCCTGATTGGCGGTGGAGCCAACGCTGAGCTTGCCGTGGTTGACGACGAGCCAAGCCCAGCCGGAGCCGAAGCGCGTGGCGCCGGCCTTGGCGAAGTCTTCCTTGAGTTTGGCGAAACCGCCGAGCTCAGCATCGATCGCCGCCGCGAGCTTGCCCTTGGGGGCGCCGCCCTTGCCGGGACCGAGCACGGTCCAGAAGAAAGCGTGATTGCTGTGGCCGCCGGCATTGTTGCGCACGCCGCCGCGGATGGCCTCGGGCACTTTGGACAGGTCGGCGATCAGCGCGTTGACGTCGAGGGCGGCGAGATCCGCGTGGTCCTTGAGGAGATTGTTGGCGTTGGTGATGTAGGCCTGATGGTGCTTGGAGTGATGGATCTCCATCGTCTTCGCATCGATGTGCGGGACGAGGGCGTCGTAAGCGTAGGCGAGTTTCGGGAGTTCGTAGGCCATGATGATAATGGGTTGGATTTAACTGACTGAGTAAGAGGGGGCAAACATACACCGCGGCGCGGAGGCGTCAACTTTGCGGTGTGTCTTCTTCGCGCCGCTTGATTTTGAAAAAAGCCTGCAGCAATTCACGCGACTCCGTTTCGAGCACACCGCCGGCGGTAATCTCTAGGTGGTGGTTCACGCGCGGCAGCGCATTGAGGTCCGTCGCGCCGCCGAGGCAGCCCATCTTGGGATCGGGCACCGCGTAGCAGACGCGTTGCAGGCGCGACATCAGCGTGGCACCCGAGCACATGGGGCAGGGCTCCTTGGTGACGTAAAGTGTGCAGCCCTCGAGCCGCCAGTTGCCGATCGCGGAGGCGGCCTGGGTGAGCGCCAGCATTTCGGCGTGGGCGGTGGGATCGTGGGCGCTTTCGACGGTGTTGTGGGCGGAGGCAATTACCGCGCCATCGCGGACGATCACCGCACCGATGGGCACCTCATCCTCGCGCCAGGCATCGATGGCTTGATTGTAGGCCAGGCTCATGAAAAACACGTCATCGCGCACGAGCTGCGAGGGAAAGCGCTTGGCAAACGGGCAGTCGGGCGGGGGAGTGGGCGAGGCCATGAGACAGGGGTCGTGGTGAGTTTGGCCGGAAACTGACCCACTACCAAGACAGGTAAAGCCTTGACTTACGGGGGGGCAATAAGGCTTACAAGTGGCTTTTCCGTATCAATTACTGCATGAATCAAACCACTATCCGCACCTCCCTTCCTCTCCATGGCCGACGGTAACTCGATTGAAGTAGAGGGCAAAGTGGTGGCCGTCCTCCCCGGGACGATGTTCAAGGTGCAGCTTTCGAACGGACACGTGGTGCTCGCGCACATCTCCGGCAAGCTCCGCAAGAATTTCATCAAGATCGCCGCCGGCGACACGGTGAAGATGGAAATGAGCCCCTACGATCTGGAAAAAGCGCGCATTACTTTCCGCGTCAAGGATACCTCGGCGCGTCCGCCGCCAATGCAACGCCGGCGCTATTGAGCGTCTGATTTCGCCGGCCATGTCAGGCCGAAAAAAAAGCCCACCAGCGACCGACCGCGACCCCGCGGCGGCCTTCATGGGGGATATCGACGGGTTCATCGGCTTTCTCGAACTGGAGCGCGGCCTCGCCCGCCCCACCTGCGAGGCCTACCAGCACGATCTCGCGCAGTGTGCCGCCTTTCTCACGAAGCGGGGCGCCGCTGACTGGCGCACGGTGACCGGCGCGCAGGTCGGCGGGTGGATTCATTCGCTCAGCGGCGCAGACTACACGGTCGCGAGCCTCGCCCGCAAACTTACCGCCCTGCGTGGGTTGGCCAAACATCTCGTGCGCGAAAAAATCCGCGAGGACGACTTTACGGAACTGCTCTCCAGTCCAAAGTTTACGCGGCGCATTCCCGGCACGCTCACTCCCGACGAGGTCACACGGTTAATTGCGGCGCCGAATGGCGGCGATGCCTTTTCGCTGCGCGACCGTGCGCTGCTGGAATTGTTTTATTCGAGTGGCCTGCGGGTGTCGGAGCTCGCGGGACTGACGTTGCAGCAGATTGATTTGGAGCACGGTTTCCTGCGCGTGTTCGGCAAAGGCGCGAAGGAACGCGTGGTGCCGGTCGGCGCCAAGGCGGTGGATGCGATCGGGGTTTATCTCGCCTCGGGCCGGCCGCACTTCGTCAAGCCGCACACCGGCAGCCAGCTTTTCCTGAGCGAACGGGGGGGCGCGCTTTCGCGGATCATGCTCTGGGTGCTCGTCAAAAAATATGCGAAGCGCGCCGGCATCACCAAGAATGTGAAGCCGCATCTCCTGCGCCACTCCTTCGCCACGCACCTGTTGAACGGGGGCGCTGATTTGCGTGCCATCCAGGAAATGCTGGGCCACGCCAATATTGGGACGACCCAGATCTACACCGCGGTCGAAACCAAGCGCCTGCTGGCGCAGCACGCGAAATTTCATCCGCGCAACCGGCTGCCCACGGCTGCGGTCAAAACCGGGAACAGCCCGCCGCCGGCCGTTTGATCCCGGTCCGGTGATGGCGGCGAACGGTGGAGATGTCACTCGACATTGTTTCCGGGATATTTCTTTGGTGAGTGATGCTATCCCATCGCAGAGTCGCCTGGTGGCCGGTCCTGGCGATCGTCGCGTTGGGGGTGCTCGTCGGGGCGGTTTTCTACCCGGTTTACCGGTGCCGCTTCATCGGGCTGGATGACGGCAACAATATTTTCCTCAACCCCGACATGGGCGGGTTGTCCTGGGAACGGATCAAATGGGCGTTTGGCGATCTGGCCTATGCGCGGCGCTACATGCCGTTTGGTTGGCTGGGATTTTCCGCCGTGTTCTCGTGGCAGGGGTTGGCGCCGGCAGGATACCATCTCGCGAGTTTGGCTTGGCATGGGCTCGCCGCGGTGGCGCTTTTTGGGGCCGTGGGGCGGATCCTGCGACTGAAAGCGGATTTGGACGAAATGGGTTGGGTGCGCTGGGCGGCCTTCCTCGCTGCGCTGGCGTGGGCCGTGCATCCAATGCGGACCGAGGCGGTGGCGTGGGCCTCCGGGTTGCTCTACACCCAAGCGAGCGCCTTCGCTTTTATTGCCCTCTGGCTCTGGACCCTGCGCTGGACGGCGCTGAAACATACCGGGTGGTTGGCGCTGGGCAGCGGGTTGGCGCTCGCGGTGTCATTGCTGACCTATCCTATCGCGCTCGGCCTGCCGGTGGTGTGCTGGTTGCTGGATCGGATGGCTTACGAACGCACCGCGCCGAAAAAGCCGGTGCGCTGGTTGCATGGTTTGAGCCGGGAGGTGCTGGGCTTGGGTTTGGTCGCGGCGCTGGTGTTGGTGGTCACGCTGCTGGCGCGGGTGACAAACCAGGGAAATTTTGCGACGGTGGCCCCCTTGGGCGGTTTCGGTCTGGGGGAACGCAGCGTGCAGGCACTTTACGTCTGGGGACGATATTGGGTGCAACTGTGCTGGCCGGCGCAATTGAGTCCGATTTACACGGACCTCTATGCGTTGCAGCCCCCGGAACCGAGTGTGCTGCTGACCGCCGGTCTGAGCGTGGTTTTGGTGGCGCTCGCCGTGGGCTTGGCTTGGCGCCGGCGCTGGTCGCTCGTGCCCGTGCTGGCCTATTCCGTTATGGCTCTGCCCTTCCTTGGTTTGCTCGAACATCCGTGGATCGCCCAAGACCGCTACGCGATGCTGCTGCATCCGGTCTGGTTGATAGCCGGAGCCTGGGGCTTGCTGCAACTAAGGTCGGGCAAGGCGCGCGTGGTGGTCTCGGGTCTCGGCCTGGCGTTCGTATTCCTGGGGGCGATGCAAGCGCGGGCGTTGATTGGCGTTTGGTCGGATCAGGAGAGCTTGGAAACCCGTTTGCGCGAAACGCTGCCGCGCAATGTTGCAGCGGGCTACTATCTAGGTGATGTGCCGGCCTCGGTGGCTTACCTCGACGGGCGCTTTACCGACATCGAGCCGTTGCTGAAAAAAACTGAAGCAGAATTGCCTGGCTGGTCGGCCGCTGCCATCCGCACGGAAATTGCCGGCCTGATCCGGGTGCACGAAGATTTTATGCGGCAGAATTGGCCGGGGCGCGCGTTGTCGCCGCTCGTCACCCTGCATTATCTGCACGGTAAAGCGGCGCAGGCCCAGGAAGACTGGCTCACGGCGCGGGCGCATTTCCAAGCCGCCTTGCGTTCGAATAGCGCATTTGGCGAGGCTCAGCGGGAGGAGGCTTGGTGCGATCTTGAGCTGCTTAATCTGACCGCGGCGGAAGCCGCCATGAAACGGGCGGGGGAGTTGCTGGCGTCTCCTGCTGCCGGCCCGCGTGAAAACGAATTCTGGCAATTACTGGCGTCGGTCTATCGCTCCCGTGGGGAGACGGAGCGGGCGGATGAAATCATCGCCTGGGCCAGGTCACGACTCTCTGGCGTTCCCCGCGCCTAAAAGCGCGCTCACTTG
>JAGNQV010000290.1 GCA_017988885.1 Opitutaceae bacterium
GGTCGAAGATTCTGGTGTAGATGCCGGCGGCGCGGGCGACTCGACCGCAGCCGCCGGAGTCGCGGCGGGTTCCTCGGCCATCAGCTTGGGTTTGATGCGCAACTTGGGCGCGGCGGACTCCTCGGCCACCGGTGCGACGGGGGCCGGCTCGGCCGGAGCGGGCGGCGGCGGGACCGCTTCGGCAGGCGCCGCCTCCGTTGCCGGGCGCAAACGGGGCTTGAGACGCAGCGGAGACGGGGGCTCTTCACTCATTGGGAAAAATCATGAACTAAATTAGCCTCCACGCGAAACCAAAAAGATTCGCTCGCGGTCAGAGCCTTAAACTCCTCAATCTTTCCCACCATGTCAGCCCTCCAACGCACCCTGCTCTGCTGCCTCGCCCTCGCTCCCGTCGGTTTCACCGGTTGTCTCGGTTTCGGCGCGAAAAACAAGCCCAAGGAGAGCACCGCCATCGCCTCGGAGGTCGAAGAAAGCTTCAAGCAACGCTGGATCGAGAAACGCGGCGCGGCCCTCATGGCCCAGGGAATTTCGCCCGATGTCGCCCGCACGCAGGCGATCGAAGAGTTCAAGCTGAACTACGGCTACACCAGCGCCGCCAATAAATGAGCGGGGCGCCCGGCCCGGCGCCCGTGCGCGGGGTCCTGGCCGCGCTGGGTTGTTACCTGCTTTGGGGCCTCGTGCCGTTATATTGGCGCCAACTGGCGGCCATTGATGCCCACGAGCTGATTGCCCACCGGCTGGTCTGGACGCTGGTTTTCACCGCGCCGCTGCTGGGCTGGCTCGGCGGCTGGCGTGAGGCGCGGATGGCCCTGAGTTCATGGCGGTCCTTGGGATTGAATTTTCTGAGCAGTGCGCTGCTGACCACAAATTGGCTGGTTTACGTCTGGGCGGTAAACGCCGGCCACGTGCTTGAGACCAGTCTCGGTTACTTTCTCGTGCCCTTGGTCAACGTCGCCATCGGCTGGGGCGTCCTGCATGAACGTCTGCGCCCCGCCCAGTGGGGCGCCATCGCGCTGGCCGTCGCAGGGGTTGCCCTCGAGTTGATCCACCTCGGCCACCTGCCGTGGATCGCCCTCAGCATCGCTGCTACCTTCGGCACCTACGGGCTGCTGCGCAAACAATCCCCGCTCGGCCCGCTCACGGGACTGACGGTGGAAACCTTACTGCTGGCGCCGTTTGCCGCCGCGCTGCTGCTCTGGCGCCTGCACGCCGGCACCGGCGCGCTCGGACACAACCCGGCCGGCATCGAGCTGCTGGTTTTAAGTGCGGGCGTCATCACCGCCGTGCCCCTGCTGCTCTTCGCGGATGGTGCCCGGCGGTTGAAACTCACCACGCTCGGCCTGCTGCAATACGTCGCGCCCACCGTGCAATTCGCGCTGGGCGTCTGGGTTTTTCACGAAGGGTTTAACCGCGAGCGCGCCCAAGCCTTTGCCCTCATCTGGGCGGGGCTGGCGATTTACAGTGCCGATGCGCTCTGGGCGCAACGCCACCACGCGGTCAATGCGTTCACTCGGACTTCACCGCGAGCAACTGGATAATAAAGACGAGCGTGGAATTGCGCGGGATGCGGGGAGCGCCGCGCGAGCCGTAAGCCAGCTCGGGGGGAATGATCACGACCCACTTGTCGCCCGGCCGCATCCACTGGAGAATTTCGTCCCAACCTTGAATGACTTGGTTGCGCCCCAGCCGGAAGGTGAGGGGCTTGTCCTTGTCTTGTTGCTGGTCGAAGGTTTCGCCGTTGGTCAGCCGGCCAACGTAAACCACCGAAACCGTGTCGCCGGGTTTGGCCTTTTCTCCCGCGCCGCTCTCCTGAATGACGTAGCGGACGCCCGTGTTGGTTTTCTTGGCGTCCGGAAAAGTCTTCTCCAACCACTCCAGGTCCGCGGGTGGAAGTTTTTCCCGCTGCGCCTGCAAGGCGAGCGGAGTCAGGCAGATGAAAACGGCAAGGCAAAGACGGCGAAACATGGGAATCGTAGCTAGACTACGAAACCCGTCGATGGCACGGATTTTTTTTCGCATGTGCCTCCAAACTTAATCGGAAAATCAGGAAAGCTGGAACGATCGCCGAAGTCATTTCCCCAATCCCTGAGCAGCGGTATCTGGATTCAAAAAACTGCCGCGTCCGAACTCAGTGCGGCCTCCGGTTCCAGCCTTCCTGATTTCCACATTTTAAAGCTTTGGCCGCATCGCCGGGTGCTTGGCGACCAAATCCAGCGCCTGGTGCAGCAGCGTCTTGCCCGGCTCCATGCGGTGCCAAGGCGAGGCCCCGGAGGGATGCGGCAGAGGGATACAGTCCACCGCATGACCGCAGTAGGTGATCCGGCAGGACCGGCCAATCGTATCATTGAGCGGGGCCGATGGCATGAACTGCGCGATGGCGAGCTTCCCGACCGGCAGCAACAGCGCGGGTTGCAGCAAGGCAAACTCGCGCTCCAGCCACGCGGCGCAGTGGGCGATTTCGTCGGGCGCCGGCACCCGGTCGCCGCCCTCGGGCCGCTTGCCCGGAAAACACCGGCACACCGCCGCGAAATAAATGCGATCGCGCACCTCGTCTTCGCTCCAGCCGAGGGCGTCATGGAACCACTTGAACAGCGTCTTGCCCGCCGTCCAAGCAAACGGCCGGCCGAGCTTGGGCTCCTTGTCCCCCGGCGCTTGCCCCACAAGGATCACCCGGCTGGTCACCGGCCGACCCACGACCACCGGCTTGTGCATGCGTGGACAAAGCTCACACGCGCGCAGCGCGGTCAGATGTTTTTCAACGGCAGCGACGGAGGGTTTGA
>JAGNQV010000291.1 GCA_017988885.1 Opitutaceae bacterium
TAGACGCAACTCAGCGCTCCCGTGATTAAAGAGTAACCGATGCTCGGCGCGGCTGGTGAACATACGATAAGGCTCATTGGTGCCCTTCGTCACCAAGTCATCAATCAGCACGCCAATATAACCTTCATGGCGTTGAATAATGAGCGGCTCTTCTCCCCTCGCCTTGTGTGCGGCGTTTACGCCGGCGATCAATCCCTGGCAGGCTGCTTCCTCGTAACCTGAGGTGCCATTGATCTGGCCGGCAAAAAACAGGTTTTCGATACGCTTGGATTCCAAGGTTGGGAAAAGCTGGGTTGGCGGTGCGAAATCGTATTCCACTGCATACGCCGGTCGCAGTAAGGCCGCTTGCTCCAAGCCGGGCACACTGTGCACCATGTCGAGTTGGACATCGAACGGCAAACTCGTCGAAAAGCCATTCACGTAGTATTCGTTGGTCGAGCGGCCTTCCGGCTCTAAGAATAGTAAATGACGTGATTTATCGGCGAAGCGCACAAACTTATCCTCGATGCTAGGACAATACCGCGGACCGACGCCTTCAATCTCGCCGCTATACATGGCAGATTTATGGAGGTTCTCCCGCACGATCTGCGCCGTTTCCGCGGTCGTATAGGTCATCCAGCAAGCGATTTGATTACTGCCGGGCGCCCAACCGATACGGTGTTCGCCGGTGTGTTCCACGTGGAACAAGTCCTCCGGGTCACGCGTGTCATGAAAGGCAAATAACGTCGGCGCAGCGTCGCCTTTTTGTTCCTGCATCTTGCTGAAATCCAAGCTCCGGCCGAGAAGGCGTGGGGGCGTTCCGGTCTTGAGTCGTTGCAATTCGATTCCAGCTTCCAGGAAGCTCGCCGACAAGGTCTTGGCGCTAAAATCGCCCAATCGGCCGCCTTCATTCTTATTCTGACCGATGTGCATCAGGCCGCGCAAAAATGTGCCCGTGGTTACGACCACAGTTTGGCCAGCAAATTCGATGTCTAAATTGGTTTTTACACCGGTGACTCGATCGTGGTCAAAAACGAGTCCGGTAACCATCGCTTGGAAAACCTGCAGGTTTGGTTGCAGCTCCAGGGTATGTTTAAGCCGGAACTGGTAGGCTTTCTTATCACACTGGGCGCGGGGCGACTGCACCGCGGGACCTTTGGATTCATTGAGCAAGCGAAATTGAATTCCGGTCAGATCGGTGTTGATGGCCATCTCTCCGCCGAGCGCATCAATTTCCCTTACGATTTGGCCTTTTGCCTGGCCGCCGATTGCCGGGTTGCAGCTCATCTGGGCAATGGTGTCGATGTTGCCGGTGAGAAGTAGGGTAGAGGCTCCCATCCGTGAAGCAGCCAATGCCGCCTCGACTCCAGCGTGGCCCGCGCCGCAGACGATGACATCAAATGGTATCTTATTGAAAATCATTTAATTATGATTTCTATTTTCCGATGCAGAAGGTCGCAAAAAGCTGATCCAACATGCGCTCATGATCGACCTTGCCGGCAATTTCACCAAACGCCTCGAGCGCACCACGTAGATCGCTCGCGAGCAGTTCACTGGACTCTCCGGTGGTGAGTTTGAGTTGGGCATCGACCAAGCAACGGTCAGCGCGGGCCAGTGCATCGGCATGCCGTGCGTTGATGGCGATCAGGTCTGCACCCAAGTTCACGCGATAGCTTTCGGCGCGCCGCACAATGACTTCGCGCAACTCATCGACCCCGTCGCCAGTTAAGGCTGATATATTCACAAACTCATATACATCATTAGTTAATGAAGTTAAATTAGACGTTAAAAGGTCGTTTTTATTGCGCACGACGAGCACTTTTTCGGCCGAAAGCAAGGATTGGATACTTGCGGGCAGCATGGGCACCGATTTGGTCGCATCAATCACCCATAAAATCAGGTCAGCCTCGGCGGCGCGGGCTACCGATTTTTCAATGCCCAGCTTTTCCAGCGTTCCGGGCGAGGGGTTTAGGCCGGCGGTATCAATCAAGCGCAGGCAATGGGGACCGATGATAATGCGCTCTTCGAGGTAGTCCCGGGTTGTGCCGGGTTCGGGACTCACAATCGCCCGTTCATGCCCGACCAAGCGGTTCAGCAGCGAGCTTTTGCCCGCATTGGGTTCGCCGATGATTACGGTTTTCATGCCGTCGCGCAGCACTGCGCCATAATGGCTGGTTGCGAGCAATTGGCGCGTGGCGGTGGTGAGTCGGGTGATTTCGCCCGCGACGAGTTTCCGGTCTTCGGCGGGCAAATCCTCCTCCGGAAAATCAATATACGCCTCGATGCGGGCGAGAATGCCCAGCAACCCGTCCACGAGTTCGTTCATGTGCCGGCCGAGCGAGCCCCGCAGTTGTTGGTTCGCGGCGGCCAAGGCGCGCTCGCTGCGGGCGTGGATGAGATCCATCACCGCCTCGGCCTGACTGAGATCCATCCGCCCATGCAAAAACGCCCGTTGGGTAAACTCGCCCGCTTGGGCCGGCCGGCAACCCCGCGCCAGCAGATCTTCGAGGATTTGCTGTGCGATGAAAGGATTGCCGTGGCAGGAAATCTCCAGGGTGTCCTCACCAGTATAAGAAGCCGGCTCCTGAAAAAAAGTAGCGAGCACGTCATCGACGAGCCGGCCCGTGCGGTCCCGGTAGTCGGCGCGCTGGGCGCAGCGGGGCGGGGGCAGCATCCCGCACAGCTCCCGCGCGAGCCGGGCTGTATCGGGACCGCTGACACGCAGCACGGCCAAGGCCGAGGTGCCGGTCGGAGTCGCCAGTGCGGCGATGGTATCATGGAAACGCGCCATCGCACGCAGG
>JAGNQV010000292.1 GCA_017988885.1 Opitutaceae bacterium
TCACCTCGCTGGTGCTGGTGCAAATCAACCAGCGCCTCGGCTCGCCGGTGATCGCGATTTTCAACCGCTGGATCCGCTGGCTCGTGTTTGGTTTTGGTGGCGCCTATATCTGCCGTGATTTTGAACTGCTTGACCGGCCCTATTGGGCACTGGTGGTGCTGTTTCTCCTCGCGTGGTTCCTCTTTGAGACACTTTACAACTGGCTTGGTATTCAGGCGCTGAGCGTCAGTCCACTCCCGCTTTTTCCGCGCTATGCCATCAACACCGGCGGCGAGGAGTGGCCCACGCAGCCGCGGTTGCTAAAAATCCGCGAGTGGCTGCGGGCGCAGGGTTTCAAGCCGGTGCAGGCGCTCAAGGCCGAGATTGGCGGCGGTATCTACCTGCGGGTGGCGGTGTATCAGGATGCCGCGGCCACCACGCGCATCCAGGTGACCTTTCTGCCACAAGCCGGCGGCGCCATCGGCGTTTGCTACTCGCTGTCATCGGTCACCTTGGATGGCAGCCGTTTTGTGACCGATAATTTCTACATTCCATTCGCCGGCTTTTATCCCGAAACGTGGTTTGTGGAACGCCTGCCCCTGCGCCGTTCTCCGGCACGCATGTTGGCTCGGCACCGCACCCGGTTGGCCCGCGAAAAACTCGCGGCCTTTGATGACGGGCCACTGCACGACCTCAATGTGCAGCAACACGAGCTCGACCAACTTAACACCCAACTCGGTTTCTTGAATCCGCACGCTGAGCGTGAAGAGTTCGGCAAAATTTCCCAGGCCGGCCGCTATCGCGTGTGGAAGGAAGTCTGGATGCTGGAATATTTCGGTCGCGCCGACCGGTATCAGTAAAGCCGGCGGATCAGCCGCCGATGTAGCTCATCTCCACCTTTGCCCGCAGTTCGTTTTTGGAAAGCAGCGCCGCGCGCTCATCGGAATAGCGGTCATGCCGGTGGCGCCAGATGCCGGCGAGGAACGCAGCCAAAGCCGCGTCATCCGCGCCGGCGCGCAACGTGCCCAGCACGTCATGGCCCGCGGCCGCGAAGAGGCAGGTGTAGAGTTTGCCGTCGGCAGAAAGCCGCGCGCGATGGCAGTCTTTGCAAAACGGTTCCGTCACGGAGCTGATGATGCCGATCTCGCCGCGCCCGTCACGGTAACGGTAGCGGGAAGCGACCTCGCCCCGATAAGCCGGGCCGACGGGCTCCAGTGGCCAGCGGGCGTGGATTTGTTCAATGATGGCCAGCGCCGGCACGACCTGCGCGGAGGACCAGTGGTTGGTATTGCCCACATCCATGAACTCGATGAAACGCAGCGGCTGGCCGCGTTCGCGAAAGTAGGCACAGAGCGCCGGAATTTCCCCGTCATTCACCCCGCGTTGCACCACGCAGTTGATTTTCACCGGCAGGCCCAGCGCCGCGGCCACATCAATCCCGCGCAGCACGCGCGCCACGCTGAAGCCGAGACCATTCATTTTTCCGGCCACGGTTTCATCGAGGGAATCGACGGAAACATTCAGGCGGTCGAGGCCGGCGGCGTGCAAGGCCGGGGCCAGTTTTTCCAGCAGCCAGCCGTTGGTGGTCAGTGCGACATCAGGCACGCGCAGTTCGTTTTTTAAAACCCGCACCAGTTCCGGCAGATCGGCGCGCAACAAAGGTTCGCCACCGGTCAGCCGCACCTTTTCCACGCCATGCGCTTGGAAGGCCCGCACGATCCGCGTCAACTCCTCCAGCGTCATCAAATGCGGTGCCCGCAGAAAGACATGGCCGGGGCCGAAGACTTCCTTGGGCATGCAATAAGGGCAGCGGAAGTTACAACGGTCCGTCACCGAAATGCGCAGATCGCGCAGCGGGCGGGCCAGAGTGTCGCGGAGCTCTGTGGACATTTCCCCGAAAGAAACATAGTGAACCGGTCTAGGCAAAGCCGGGATTAAAATTCTTCCGCTCCCAGCTTCCCCTGGGCGCCATCTGCGTGCAGTTTGGATCATCCCCATGCTGACGCCTGCCGAAGCCGAAAGGCAGATCCTTGAAAATATGGCGGCCTTTCCGACCGAGGAATGTGCCTTGGGGGAGGCCCATGGGCGGGTTTTACACCAGGCGCTCACCGCCGACCGTGACTTGCCGCCATTCAACCGGGTGACGATGGACGGCTATGCGCTGCGCCACGCGGACTGGGCGGCGGGGCAGAGAAAATTCCGGGTCGTGGCCGTGCAGGCGGCGGGTATGCGACCCTTCAAACTCAGTGCCGAACCGGCTGGATGCATCGAAATCATGACGGGAGCCGTCCTGCCCGAAGGCGCCGATTGCGTGGTGCCCTACGAGGCAACGACCCGGTCCAAAGTAACGCATTGCGTTACTTTGGCGCCGGAGGCGGAACTGCGGCCGGGCAGCGCGGTGCATGCGCGGGGCAGCGACCATCGTGCCGGTGAGTTGATCGTGCCGGTCGGCACGCGGCTTTCGGGCCGGGAGATTGCCGTGGCGGCGGCCTGCGGCGTCGCACGTTTGCGGGTGGCCCGGCGGCCGAAGATTGTGGTCGTCGCCACGGGCGACGAGCTCGTGGAGGTGGAGGCACCGGTTGCGTCCCACCAAGTGCGGCGCAGCAATGACTACGCGTTGCGCGCGGCGCTCATCGCCGCGGGTTTTCCGCAGGTGGAACGGTTTCTCCTACACGACATGCGCCACGAAATTGAGCACCAACTCTGGCACTTGCTGGCGGAATTCGACCTCGTGCTGCTGGCGGGCGGCGTCTCCAAGGGTAAGTTCGATTTTCTGCCGGAGGAACTCGACAAGCTGG
>JAGNQV010000293.1 GCA_017988885.1 Opitutaceae bacterium
CGGTGGCCGTGTTTGGTAATATCGCACTCGGGCCGAAGGCTGTCGTGCACAATGATGTGGTCGTAATTGGTGGACGTCTCACGCGCGATCCCGGCGCGGTGGTGCACGGGAATGTGCAGGAAATCACTATTTTCGGGGGCAGTGAGCACTTTGAGCACCTCAAGACTTGGCTGCACCGCTGCTTGTTGCGCGGCCGGCCACTGGCCTTTGGCGCGGACTTGTGGTGGGCTTGGGCGATCGCGGGCACGGTCTTTGCCTTCTATGTATTGCTCGCCTTGTTGTTCCCGCGGGCGTTTGAAAAGTGTTTGGAAACACTGGAGCAGCGCCCGGGCTCCTCGATGCTGGCGGTCTTGCTGACGGTGTTGATCACTCCCGTGCTGATCGTAGTGCTGGTCATCACCGGCGTGGGGATCCTGCTGCTTCCGTTCATGATTGCCGGGCTTTTCTTTGCCGGTGTTTTTGGCAAGGCGGTCATGCATGCTTGGCTCGGTCGACGCATCACCAAGTATTTTGGCAGTGGTGCTTTGAACCACGTGGCCATGGCGACACTGGTGGGTGGCGTTATGCTCCTGCTGCTTTATACGGTTCCGTTTCTTGGACTGTTTCTTTTCAAAGTGCTCGATATCATCGGTCTTGGGGTGGTGGTTTACACCCTCATTCTCACCCTGCGCCGGGAGAAGCGGGCGGCCGTAGCACCGGCGAGCACCGCCAGAGCTGTTCCCTTGACGGCAACGATGCCCGGGGCGTCCGAGGCAACTTCTGCACCGAATATGGCTGACGCTACATCCCTGGCGCCTCCGCTCATTCTTGCCGGCGCGATGCTGCCACGGGCGGGATTCTGGATTCGGATCGCCGCGTCGCTGATTGATGCGATTCTGGTGGGAGTGCTCGTCGGGCTGACCCATGCGGGATCGGCATACTTGCTGATATTCGCTACTTATTGTGTGGTGCTGTGGGCTTTGAAGGGCACCACGATCGGCGGTATCGTCTGCGGCCTCAGAGTCGTGCGGTTGGACGATCGCAAGGTGGACTGGGTCGTGTCGGTCGTGCGGGGACTGGCTGGATTCCTGTCGTTGTTTGTCGCCGGGCTGGGTTTCATCTGGGTGGCGTTCGACGATCAGAAGCAATCGTGGCACGACAAGATTGCCGGCACGACCGTGGTGCTGTTGCCCAAGGGCGTCTCGTTGATATAAGCTGCCTGCCAGGCAAGGGGTCGAGATTTGAGGCTGACAGCGACCGCGAGTTAACTGATAGCTTCCGACCATGGCAAAGCCACTGGTCGGAATCATCATGGGCAGCACCTCGGATTGGGAGACCATGCAGCATGCGGCTGCGCAGCTCGATGCGCTGGGCGTGCCCTATGAAAAACGGGTCGTCAGTGCGCATCGCACGCCCAAGCTGATGGTGACTTATGCTGAATCGGCCGAAAAGCGCGGCCTCAAGCTGATCATTGCCGGCGCCGGTGGAGCGGCGCATCTGCCGGGGATGACGGCGGCATTGACCACCTTGCCCGTGCTGGGTGTGCCGGTCGAATCCAAGGCGCTCAAGGGGCTGGATTCGCTGCTTTCCATCGCCCAAATGCCCGGGGGAGTGCCGGTCGCGACTTTCGCCATCGGCAAACCGGGCGCCATCAATGCGGCACTTTTTGCCGTCTCGCTGCTGGCGCAAAGCGATGAGAAGACCCGGGCGCACTGGAAAAAATTTCGTTCCGCCCAAACGGCGAAAGTGCTCAAAGCGAAATTGCCATGAGCCTTGGAGGCGGCGGACGAGCGGAAATTGATGAAGTTCGATTTCGGGTTTGTCCTCGGGCGGCTTCGTGAGCTTCGTGATGGGCAAATGATTCAACCCGGCAATACCATCGGCGTCCTTGGGGGCGGGCAGCTTGGACGGATGTTCGCGCAGGCGGCGCAGACCCTTGGCTATCGGGTGCATGTCTATGAACCGCAGGAGGATTGCCCGGCGGGGGCTGTCGCGAATCGGGAATACAACGCGCCCTATACGGATGTCGCGATGTTGACGGAGTTTGCGCGCGACTGTGCGGTGGTGACCTATGAATTCGAGAACATCCCGGTCGAGCCGCTTTGGAAAATCGAAGGCCTGACGAAACTACGGCCGAATTGGGAAGTGCTGGAAGTTTGTCAGAACCGGCTGCGTGAAAAGAACTGGCTGCGCAAAAATGGGTTCCCCCATGTGCCATTCGCGGAGGTTGCGGCGGGCGGCGATATTACGGCGGCGGTGAAAGCGGTGGGTCGGCCATGCGTTGTCAAGACGGCGGACTTCGGTTACGATGGGAAAGGTCAGCTCAAGGTCACGGATGACGCCAGCCTGGCCGAGGCCTGCACGGCATTTGCGAAACAACGGGCGGTGGTCGAGCGTTACATTGATTTCAAATGTGAGCTGTCGGTGGTGGTCGCGAGGGGTGCCGATGGCGCCGCGCAGTCGTTTCCGGTCGCGGAAAACATTCATACGCGGCATATTTTGGATTTTTCCATCGTGCCTGCGCGGGTGCCGGCGGTGATCACACAACAAGCCGAAGCGCTCGGGCTCGCGATTGCGGAAAAGTTGGGTGTGGTGGGATTGATTGCGGTGGAGCTGTTTATGACGGATGCCGGCGATCTGCTCGTCAACGAACTGGCACCGCGACCGCACAATTCGGGTCACTATACCTTGGATGTCTGCATGACCTCCCAGTTTGAACAACACGTGCGGGCGGTTTGCGGCCTGCCATTGGGCAGCCCGCGGCTGATTGAGCCGGTGGTGATGGTCAATATTC
>JAGNQV010000107.1 GCA_017988885.1 Opitutaceae bacterium
CCACCCAGGCAAAGCCAGGGGGCAAAGCGTCCCATGCCGACCCGTCCGCCGAAATGGGCGGCCATGGCCATGGCGATCCAGATGAGCCCCCAGAGCCAGAGATAGTAATGGCCGCGGTGAGCACGAAAGGCTGTGCGGGAAGCTTCACGGCTCTGAGCGATGGCTGCCAGAGCGGCGGCGGCTTCTTCCTTGGTGAGGTGCATGGTAGATTACTCTGCACATTAGAGTAATCTGTCAATATCGATTTAGTGAATGGGTTTGCTGGGAGCGCGGACGGCCCGTCCGCAGGGATGGGAAGGAATGCGGGCGGGCCGCCCGCGCCCCCGGGGTTTCGCGGCGAGTTGGTTTTTCCGTGATTTTGGAAGAGCGAGACTTAAGGTGCGGAGCGTGAATCCCCCTGCGCTGGCCGATCCCAAGACCTATCTCGCTGAGTTCAGCCGGCTCGCCCGGGTGGACTGGCCACAGAACCGGACGTTGAATGTCGTCTGTCACGGACACAGTGTGCCGTCGGGGTATTTTCAGACGCCGGAGATCAGCACGCACGAATCCTATCCGCATCTGCTGCACGTGGCGCTGGCGAAGAAATTCAACCACGCCGTGATCAACGTCATCGTGACGGCCATGGGCGGGGAGACTTCGGAAAGGGGGGCGGCGCGGTTTGCGGTCGATGTGCTGCCGCACCGGCCCGATGTCATCGTGATTGACTACGCCCTCAACGATCGCGGCGACGGATTGGAGCGGGCGCGGCGGGCATGGTCGGCAATGATCACTCAGGCGCAGGCCGCGAGAATCCCGGTGCTGCTGCTCACACCTACGCCCGACCAGGCGGCTTCATTGACGGATCCCGCCGACATTTTGGTGCAACACGCAGCGCAGGTGCGGGCACTGGCGGCGGAGTTTGGCGTGGGGCTGGTGGACAGTTTTGCGGTGTTCGGGCAACAGGTCGCGTCCGGAGTGAAACTGGCGGAGCTGATGTCGTCGGGTAATCATCCGAACCTTGCAGGACACACGCTGGTCGCGACGGAAGTGTTGCAGTGGTTTCCGTAGGCGAATTTTAAACGCGGAGGGCGCGGAGTGGCGGGATTTACGATGGGCCGCCTCAAAAAACTTTAGCCGGCGCTGGGCTTGAGGCTGGCAAGATGACTGCTCGGTATTCTGGGAGCGCGGGGCCGCTGGCCCGCATTGTCTCGGGCAGGGCCGATGCGCTATGCCGCTTACACCGGCGGGCGGGCCGCCCGCGCTCCCGGGACTAGGGCTTCAGCAGAAGGTCGGCGGCGGATTTGACGCGGGGCCAGTGGAGATCGGGAATGGCGGCACCGAGGTGTTGGACGGTTTCGCAGCCGAGGATGGAGCCGATGGCGCCCGAGGCGGTCAGGGAGGCGCCGCGCAGGTGACCATAAAGAAAACCTGCGGCCCAAGAATCGCCGGCGCCGGTCGTATCTACGACACGGGCGGCACGCAGGGGATCGATGCGGTGGAGCTCATGGCCTTGGGCGATCCAGGCGCCGTCGGCGCCCAGCTTCACCGCGGCGATGCCGCCGAAGCCGGCGAGTTCGCGGGCGAAGGCCGCATAATCATCCCGGCGCTGGAACAACGCACCGGCCTCGTCTTCGTTGGCGAAGACGACATCCACGCCTTGACGAAGTTGGGCGAGGATCCAGTCGCGGGCGACGTTGACGACTTCGAAAGAGGCGAGATCGATGCTGAGCGTGCAGCCGGCGGCGCGGGCGGAGGCCATGACCTTGTCGGCGAGGGCGGGATTGAAGAGCAGGTAGCCCTCGATGTGAGCGTGGCGCGCGCCTTGGAAATCCGCGACCGTGACTTCGTCGGGATGCAGGGTCATGGCGGCGCCGAGGTGGGTGCGCAGGGTGCGCTGGCCGTCGGGCGTGACGAGGGAGAAGCAGCGGCCGTTGGGGAGGGTGGTGCGTTTGAAACGCGAGCCGTCGCCGCCCGCGGCGGTGAAGTTTTTCACGTAATGATCGGCGGTGATGTCGCCGCCGACTTTGCCGAGGTAGGTGGTGCGCAGGCCGAGGCGGGCGGCGTCGAGCGTGGCGTTGGCGGCGGAACCGCCGGGCATCATGGCGTAAGCGCCGCCGACCTTGCGCACGAGCGTCTCGATGTCGTCGTCATCGACGAGGATCATGCCGCCTTTGTCACCGGCGACGTGTTTTTGGAGGAAGGCGTCATCGACGTGGGCGAGCAGATCCATGATGGGATTGCCGACGCCGATAAGTTCAAAGGTGGGAGCAGAAGCCATGAGAGGAATTTTTAACCACGAAGGGACACGAATAGACACGAATGCCATGCCGGATTGACGGGTGATTTCATGGATTCGTGCCCAATGGTGTCCATGCGTGGTTTGAGGGAGGGAGCGTTGCCTTACGAAGTGACGCTCATGCTCGTGGCGAGCAGCGGTTCGTCGTCCACCTCGATGGTAATCGAGTAATCACCGGGCTGGGGAAAGGAGAGGTTGCGAATCTCGTTGATGAGGTTGATGCGCTGGAGCGGATTGGGTGAATCGAAATTGCGCTCGAGCAGCGGTTTCATGCGCGTGGGGTCGTCGCCGAGGAGAATGCGGATCTTGTGCGGGCCGGCGGCGCAGTCGGTGAGGGTCATGAACCAGACCATGAACGGGTGGGTGACGGGAAAGCGCTGGGCGCGGATGTTGGAAAATACGCCGAGAATGGTGTGTTTACCGGTGGCGGGATCCAGGTGGACGCCGTCGCAGGTGAGCCAAGCGAGCAGTTGCGGTTTCGATTGCATGCGGGCAGTGGGGCGGCGCGGGCGGGGCGGCGCAAATCATTTTGCTTGGAGCGGCCGGGAGGCACCGCCTTAAAGAAGGGCGCATGGATTCGTTGACGCCACTGCTCGACTCCCTCGCGGAATATCCGCGGTGGTTCGTGGCGGCGTGTCTGACCGTGGTGGCGGCCGTGGTGATCTGGCTGCTGCTCAAGGTCCTGAAGGTCGCCCTCTACGTGTTGCTGGCGGGGGTGATCATCGGGGGGATCGGGGCGGTGGCGTGGCTGCTGTGGCATTAACGCCAGAGGAGAAAGCGCCGGGTTGCGGACTTTTCCTTGTCTCCGCGAAACCGCCCCGCTTAACCCTTACCGATGAAATACATTTTCGTGACGGGCGGGGTGGTTTCGTCGCTGGGCAAAGGCCTGACCGCGGCCTCGCTGGGCGCTCTCTTGGAGATGCGCGGCCTCACCGTCCGCATCCAGAAGTTCGACCCCTACCTGAATGTGGATCCGGGCACGATGAGCCCGTTCCAGCATGGCGAGGTGTATGTGCTGGAGGACGGGGCGGAGACGGATTTGGACCTCGGTCACTACGAGCGTTTCACGAGCGGCAAGCTCTCCCGGCTCAACAGCCTTTCCTCGGGGCAGGTTTATGAGTCCGTGATCCAGAAAGAGCGGCGCGGCGATTATCTCGGCAACACCGTGCAGGTGATTCCGCACGTGACCAACGAAATCAAGGACCGCATCTACGCCGGTGGGAAGGATGCGGATATCCTCATCACGGAAATTGGCGGGACGACCGGTGACATCGAGGGGCTGCCGTTTTTGGAAGCGATGCGGCAATTCGCGCTCGAGGTGGGGCCGACGGATGTGATTTTCATCCATGTAACGCTGGTGCCCTTTCTGGCGGCGGCGGGTGAACTCAAGACCAAGCCGACGCAGCAATCCGTGGCGAAACTCCGTGAGATCGGCATCCAGCCCGACATCCTGGTGTGCCGTGCCGACCATCCGCTGGACCCGAGCCTGCGCGACAAGCTGTCGATGTTCTGCAATGTGCCGGTGAAGGCCGTCATCGAGTGCGGGGACGTGGCACATTCCATCTACGAGCTGCCGCTCGCGTTGCAAAAAGAAGGCTTGGACACGCTCGTGTTGGAACTCTTCGGGCTAAAAAATCCTCCGGCCACGAAAAATATTTGGGAGCAAATCGTGAGCCGCATCTTGAACCCGGCGCACGCGGTGACCATTGGCGTGGTGGGCAAATACATCGAGCTGCAGGATGCCTACAAATCGGTCTATGAATCCATCACCCACGCGGGCATCGCGAACAACTGCCGCGTGAACATCGTGCGCATCGATGCCGAGGACTTGGAGAAAAAAGGCGGCCTCGCGGTGTTGAAAAAACTCGACGGTATTTTGGTGCCGGGCGGTTTCGGCGACCGTGGCACCGAGGGAAAAATCGCCGCGGCCAGATATGCCCGGGAGCACAAGATTCCCTACTACGGACTTTGCCTCGGGTTGCAGATCGCGGTGATCGAATTTGCCCGCAACGTCCTGCATTTGAAGGGGGCGAACAGCACCGAGTTCGACCCGCAGGCGGTGCATCCCGTCATCAACATGATGGAGGAGCAGAAGAAGATCATCGACAAGGGTGCGACCATGCGGCTCGGCAGTTACGAGTGCGCCCTCACGCCCGGCACGCATGCGCACAAGGCTTACAAGGCGGACAGCGTGCGGGAACGGCACCGGCACCGTTTTGAAGTCAACAATGCCTACGTGGGCCAGTTGCAACGCGGCGGCCTGCTGGTGAGCGGCATCAACCCCCGCCGCAACCTGGTCGAAATCGTGGAGCTGAAGGACCACCCGTGGTTCCTCGCCGTGCAATTTCACCCCGAGTTCCAGTCAAAGCCGAATCAGGCGCATCCGCTTTTCGCGGCCTTCATCGGCGCGGCTCTGAAACAACAGCGCGGCGGTCAAAAGATCAGGAAGTCCGCCAAAAAATAACGCATGCTACACGATCCCAACAGGCTGCTCGTCATTGCCGGTCCGTGCTCGCTCGAGGGCGAAAAAATTTGTCGGGCGGTGGCGAAAAAACTCAGCGACCTCCGGGATAAGTTTCCCGAGCTGAATCTGGTTTTCAAGGGTTCCTTCGACAAAGCGAACCGCACCTCGGCCAAGGGGCTGCGCGGCACCGGGATGGCGGCGGGACTCAAGTTGCTGGCGCTGATCAAGCGCGACTATGGTTTCCCTGTGCTGACCGACGTGCATGAGCGCGAGCAGATGAAGGCGGTGGCGGCGGTGTGCGATGTGATCCAAATCCCGGCGTTTCTCAGCCGGCAGACGGACCTGTTGCTCGCGGCGGCGAAGACGGGGCGCATCGTCAATGTGAAGAAAGGCCAGTTTCTTTCCCCGCAGGAAATGGTGCACGTCACCGGCAAACTGCGCGAGGGCAAGGCCCGGGAGATCTGGCAGACCGAGCGCGGCACGACCTTTGGCTACCAGAACCTCGTGGTGGATATGCGCTCGTTTGCGATCATGAAGCAGAACGGATTTCCGACGGTGTTCGACGCGACGCACAGCGTGCAGTTGCCCGGTGCCGCCGGGGGTAAGAGCGGTGGCCAGCGCGAATTCGTGCCGCCGCTCGCCTTGGCCGCATTGGCGGCGGGAGCCGACGGACTGTTCATCGAGACCCACCCCGATCCGGCGAAAGCGATTTCGGACGGCCCGAACATGGTGCCGCTCCGTGAACTGCCGGCTTTGCTGGAAAAGTGCCTCGCCGTATGGAAAGCGGTGCGCGGGTAACCGCCCCGGGAGCCGGCGTGTGGCATTGACCGGACCCCGCCGGTTCACCCAAACTGTCGGAAAAGCATCCCATGGAAAATTTCATCATTGATGTCCCGGTCCCTTCGATGGGCGCCACGGTCAGCGAACTCACGGTCATCATCATCAAGGTGAAGGCCGGTGACCGCATCACCAAAGGCCAGCGGCTGGCTGATCTGGAGAGCGACAAATCGGCTTTCGAATATGAGAGCCCCTGCGATGGCGTGGTGCATGCGGTGCCCGTGAAACCGGGCCAGACGCTGACCTCCGGAGATTTGTTCATGCAGATTGAGACCGCGGACGAGAGTCTGCTGCATCTCAAATCCCAGACTGCGACCAGCGGTGGGGCGGCGGTGCCGGCTCCGGTGGCCGCACCAGCGGCCAAGCCGACCGGGGCCGTGATCTGGACGCCGCGGGCGTCGAAGGTGGCGCAGGAAGCCGGGCTCGATCCGGCGAAGCTCACGGATATCGAAGCGACCGGACCGGGCAACCGCGTGTCGGGCGACGACGTGCAGCGCTATTTGGAAAAGCGCAAAAGCTGAGGATTTTAACGCGGAGAACGCGGAGAGTAAGGCAAGGGGGTGGCGGGGAACGCGTTGGTGCGTTCCAGCCGGCAGAGGGACCTGCCGGCCCACCTCAATCGCTCAAACACTGGGTCGGCGACCTCGGCTATATTTTAAAAACCACGGGTGGCACGAGTTCGACGCTCACGCCGGTGGGGGCGGTGTAATTGATTTCCCAGCGGTCATCAGCGGAGCGCACGGCATCCACCTGAATGGGGCCGCGGATGGTGGGCACGGTGCCATGGAGCACGCGCAGCGGACCGGGCTGGGGCGCGATGAGCACGCGGCCATAGCCGGGCTCGAGTGGCCGCACGCCGAGGACGTAGCGGGGAATGATATTGGCCGGCGCCGCGCCCCACGCGTGATTCCAATCCTGATTCGGCTTGAAGCGATTGTCCCAGGCTTCCCAAGCAATTGTGGCGCCTTGGCGCAGCATGTTGTGCCAGCTGCGTTCGTCCTGCGACGTCATCAGCGCAATCGCATGATCCGCTTCACCCGCGAGGAAGAGCGCTTCAAGGAGATACTGTGCGGCATAGACGCTGCAGGCCATGCCGCGGGTTTTGATCCAAGTGACCACCCCGGGCAGAGCGGTCGGTGGCACCAGTCCGAACGCGAGGGCGAAGACACTCGAATGGAATGCCGTGTGTGAACTGCCTTCACCGTCGCGATAGCGACCGGCCGCGGGATCGAAAAATACCCGGTGAAAGCTATCCTTCACCAACGTCACCGCGGTTTCGAACAACGCGGCATCGTCGGTTCGGCTGAGGACGGCGGCGATGCGGCGCATCAGGCGCAGCGTGTGGTAGTGAAACGCGTTCACGACGGCGTTCACCGGTTTGAAATCGAAATCGTCGCGTTCGCCCACCGGCCAGTCCACGAGGTCGCGCAGGTCGCGGCTATCGACCAAGCCGTCGGGACGCGCGCGGTCGAGGTAGATTTTATCCCGCCGCAGCACGGCATAACAACGGGCAAGGGAGCGTTGATCGCCGGTCGCTTCATAGTCGGCCCAGGCCATCATCACGGAATGCTGTTTCCACTCGGTGGGCCAGGTGGGCTGCGCGAGGAGGTATTCATGGCTGTGGCGTGCGAGGGTGAACTCGCGGTCCACGGCGTAGTGGCCGAGCTGGTTGATGTAGGCATCGGCCTCGTAGGGGATGCGCTCGCGGTCCCCATCCACATAGACGCCGCAAAAAGTCGTGGCTTGGATGGAGTATTTGCAGAACGACCACACGGCATCCAGCGCTGGAGCCGAAGAGCGGAAGGCCGACGCCGCAGCGTCGAAGGGATATTCAAGGCGCACCTGGACGACCTCGTGCGGCGCGAGCGTCCCGGCGTAACCGATGATCTCGACGTAGCGAAAGGGCAGCACGACGCCAAATTCTGTGGGCAGCGGAATGGCGGCGCCGGTGGTGTTGCGTTGATCGACCGGGGTTTCGATCCGATAGCGGTGCCGGCCTGGGCGCAGACCGAGGGGGACACTGACGGCGCGAATGGTGCCGCCGGGATGCAGGTCCACGCGACCAGCGAGAGTATTTTCACCGAGGCGAATTTCGATGTTTGTCCCGACCACGCTGGAATCGAGGGTGAGTTCCAACCAGCCAAAAGCATGTTGTATAAAATCGACAAACCAGTGCCCCGGCGCGAGTGGGGTGAGGGCGGCGGCCGGCTGGCGCAGGACCTGCACGGGATACCGGCTGGTCGCGGCCGGGTCCGTCGGCGTAGCGAGGGTAAATTGCTGCACTGCGGACCATGGACTGGGCTGGCCGGTGCGATCCCATACCCGCACCCGCCAGAAGTAAGTCTGTCCCGGCCTCAACGGCGCACCGCCATAGGGTAAGTGCAGCGATTCGGAGCGCTCGATTTTTCCGGTATTCCAAAAGTCTCCCTGCTGCGCCTCGATCAATTGGGCGCTGCTGGCGACGAGCACATGGCAGGCGGTCTGGGCATCGTCGGGCGCGGTCGAGCGCAGCATCCAGCCCAACGTCGGCCCCGGCGTGGCGATCGTCGTCAGCTCGGGCCGGGCCAGCAGATCGCACAGAAGACCGCAGGGAGCGAGCATGGCGCGAAGGGCTCAGGCGTTTTGCAGTTCGTAGCTCAGAATGCTGAGCGCGTAGGTGGCGGCGGTTTCACAGCGCAATACCAACGGGCCGAGCGTGACAAATTCAAAACCGCAGGTCCGGGCGAGGCTGAGCTCGGCGGGCGTAAAGTCGCCTTCGGGTCCGATCAGCCAAAGGACCTTGCGCGGCGGGCGGTTGCTGGCGGATTGAAACGCCGCGAGCACGACCTTGAGCGAGCGGGCGCCGGGCTGGAGACTGGCGATGAGTTTCAGATCGTAGCCGCGCGCGGCTTCCATGAAGGCGGCGGCATTTTGCACCGGCAGCACCTCGGGCAGGAAAGGATTGCCGCATTGCTTGGCGGCCTCGAGAGCGGCGACCTGCCATTTCCCGATTTTTTTATCCTGCCGCTCCTCATCGAGGTGGACCTGCGTGCGTTCGCTCTCGAGTGGCGCGATGCGGGCCACGCCGATCTCGGTGGCTTTGCGCACAATCGCATCCATGAACTGGCCCTTGGGCAAAGCTTGTCCGAGGGTGATTTCGTAGGCCAGCGGCTTGAGCTTCTGCTGAAAACGGACCTGCAACGTGGCACCGGTCTTCCGGTCGCCAGCAAGTTCACAAATCCATTCCGTGCCCCGGCCGTTGAAAGCCACGACGGTGTCGCCGAGCTTGGCGCGATTGACCGCGACCAGATGATGCGACTCCTCGGAGGAAAGCGTGATCTCGGTTGGCTCGGCGGAAGCGGGTGAGCAATAGGCGCGGAAGTCAGGCATGTTGCGCTGAACAAAAGAAGCGCCGGTGAAAGTGTCGAGGGCTGAAAACAGTAAGGGCGCTGGGCCGAAGCCCAACGCCCTTGCCGACTAATAAAACTACAAACAATGAATTACGGGCAAAGAACAGATAACGCAGGGAAAGACGCGCTACTGGTCAGGGTGTTCAAAATATTCCTCCTGTGGCCTTTCACAGTTGGCCGCGGGCATCGATCGCCAGCGCGAACTAATCCATCACTCGGTCAGGTCCACCCTCATTTGCAGAACGGGGGCGTCGGCCTTCATGGAGATCAACAATGCCCGCAGAAAAATGAGAACCCCGCTCATCTCCATGCCTTCTTCGACTGCGGTCCATAGATTATAAGCGAGGGTATTGAGTTCTTTGTCGGCCAAATAGGGCTCACTGCGCCATTCCACGCCGATCGCACCGCCGACAAATACCGCGCCGCCGAGGATAAATTGGAGAGCAATCCGCCGCTCGAGATGCGCGAGAAATTTCAGGTAACACAGGCCGATCAGCGTAACGAGGATCGCTCCAGGCAGGGTCCAATGCATCGGCAGCACGCTGTTCAGGGTCTCATGCACGCCGGCGATCTCATCAACGGAAAGCAGGAGAAACCCGATGGACAAGCCATACCAATGCCACCGCCATGGGCTCGCAATGGCCCGGTGCCCCCGGGCATTGAACCACAGGACGAAGGCGGTCACGGCCAGCGCAAACGCCGAATACCAAGTGGGAAAGCTGTCTTCCTCGTCCACATCAAAAAGCTGGCGCACATACCAGGGCACCTTGTGCAGCTCAAAATGCACGACCATGAGGATGACATGCATTCCAATCAGCGCACCGACTGTAATCCAAAACACCTTCATGACGTTCCGGATACTGACGGCGTTAATAAACTGGGGTGAGGCCATGGAGTAGTTCAGCAACGCATGAAACGCAGGGCAAATCCGTTGCTTTCAAGCCTGTGCCCCCACCCGATCAAGCTGAAGATTTTTTCCACGGCTATTTCACCCGCCGTCTGCGACGGAGCACGACGAGGGCGGAGGCGGCGGCCATGAGGAGGGCGCCGTAGGTGGAGGGTTCGGGGACTCTGGGGTAGATCTGGTTGTCGTAGGAGTCCCAGCCGGTGTCGGTGTTGGACCAGCCGGCGAAGGTGATCTGGTTCATGGGGGCGGTGTTGCCGTTGTTGACCAG
>JAGNQV010000294.1 GCA_017988885.1 Opitutaceae bacterium
AAAAGCCCCGGATTAGTGCCGGCGACTCAACCGGTCTTTTTCACCGCGTAGGCCATGGCCTCGGCGATTTGCTCGAGCTGCTCGTCGCTATGGAGGGCTGAGACGGCGGTGCGGATGAGATCCTTGCCCGCGGGAACAGCCGGGGCAATCGACATGACCGTAAACACGCCCTTTTCGAGCAGCGCGCGCCAGAAGGGATAAACCCGTTCTTTGGAACCGAGGACGATCGGCACGGCGGGGGTTTCACTTTCCCAAGTATCGAGACCGAGGCGTTTCAGGATGGCGCGATATTTCTTCGTGTTGCTCCATAGCCGGGCATGATGCTCCGGTTCGGTTTGCATGATTTCAAGCGCGGCAGTAGCGACGGCGGTCTGGCTCGGGCTGAGCGCGGCGCTGAAAATGGTCTGCTTGGAATTCGTGCGCAGGTATTCGATGACTTCCTTCGAGGCGGCGACGAAGCCGCCGGTGCTGGCGAGGGATTTGGAGAGGCTGCCGCTGATGACATCCACCTTATCGTTGAGGCCGAAGTGGTCGACCGTGCCGCGGCCCTGGCGGCCGAGCACGCCGAAACCATGCGCGTCGTCGAGCACGGTGAAACAATCGTGTTCCTCGGCGATGGCGGCGAGCTCCGGCAGGCGGCAGATGTGGCCTTCCATCGAGTAAACGCCCTCGACGACGAGATGTTTGGGCGCGTCGGAGTTGGCGGAAGCGGCGATGGCGCGCAGATCTTCGGGACTGTTGTGGGAGAACCGCTCGACCGTCGCCATGGAGAGGCGGATGCCGTCCCACAGGCAGGAGTGCAGGTTCTTGTCGGCGAAAATAACGTCACCCTTTTGGGCAAACGAGGCGATGCTCGACATGCACGACAAATAACCGGCGGCATGCACGTGGCAGGCTTCACGGCCAAGAAACGTGGCGAGCTTCTCTTCCAGTTCAACGTGGTAGGCGCGGGAGCCGTTCGATGTGCGCGCGCCGGTGGGACTGGTGCCCCATTTTAACATGGCGGCGCGGCCGGCCTCGATGACCTTGGGGTGAAAAGACAGCCCAAGGTAATCGTTACTCGAAAGCATGATCATGTCGCGGCCATCGAGCCGGATATTCGTGCCGGTCTGCGATTCCATGGCATGGTAATACGGCGCATATTTCAGCCGCATCTTCGTCGCGTAATCGTCGCGGCAGCGGTTGAGGACCGCCTTTTTGTTCTTCGAGAAGAAAGTAATCGCCATGGGAACGTAAAAACTTGGAAGCGTGCCGCAGCGTTAGCAAACCGAAAGGCTGGCCCGCCCGGCGTTAACGCCGGGGCAGAGACTTAAGCCAAGTAGTGAGCTCGGTAGCATATTCGGACCAGGCACGAAAATGGCGGGAAGAGGCGGCGGTGGCGAGTCGTTCAAGTTCGCCGGGGGCGGTCAGCATGCGGTCAATGGCGGCGGCGATGCTGGCGGCGTCCACCTGGGCCAAGGCGAGGCAACCCCCTTCACGGGACGATTCGCCCAAGGCCCCGCGTCCGGAGCAAATGCAGGGTTTGCCATAGGAGAGGCTTTCCAAGACCGGAAGCCCGAAGCCTTCGATGAGCGAGGGATAAACCGTAAACGTGCAGTGACTGTAAGCCTGCCGCAGGGCGGCTTCATCCACGGCCCCGTCATAGCGGAGGGGCCGGCCCACGGCTTGGAGGGTGCGAATGCGGTCGAGGGCGGCGCGGCCGGTGAGGGGGTGGGCGAGCCCGATGAGTTGCAAAGTGAAGACGTGGCCTTGCGCCCAGAGTTGTTCGCACGCGGTGAGCAGGGCAAGATGGTTTTTCCGGCCTTCGATCGTGCCCACGCTGAGTAACACCGGCGGGAGCGACGCCGGCGCGGATGCACGGCTGGCGTGAGCTTTTTCCAGGCCGAGCGGGAGCGCGATGACGGGGGGTGTTTGGGTCACACCGAGCCACCGCCAGTAATCAATCAGGGAATCGCGTGAATCGGCGGATACGGCGGCAATCCCGTCGAACGCCAGGAGTTCCTCCAGATAGGCAGGGAAGCGCGCCACGGTCTTGGCCGGAGACAGTTCGGGATACTTGAGCGCAATGGCGTCGTGAAAAATTGCAACGCGCGGCCCGCGGACCCGCGCCATCAAGCCGGGCAAGGCCGCGGCGGTTTGAGCGGAGAACAGCTCGGGGACGATCAAGCCTTCGGCGGCGGCGGGGAGGGTGGGTGGCAAACGCAACCACTGGCGGCGGTGGCCGCGCAGTTGCGCAGACCACGGCCAATGCGCGCCGCGGTGCGAGGATGGGGCGGAGCTGAGGAGGTTTTGTGTTTCCCAGTCATCCAGTGTTCGCCACTGGTGCGCGTAGGGATCCCAAGTAACCGCGGCGGCCGTGCCGGTGGTGGTCAGGGCGGCATGGAGGGCCCGTGAGACCCGCTGGATGCCGGTGCGGGCGCGAGTGTGACTGGTGTGCGTGAGATCGAGCAAAAACATGCGCGTGGATCGGGGGCCAGAGGCAGTAACGGAGCCGAAGGGTGGCTACTTGAGGTTTTGATCCAAGGTTTCGAAAAACCCCCAGCCGACGTAGTCAAAGGCGATCTCGGTGAAAACCATCACGACGGCGTCGTAGTCTTTTAAGTAGTGCTCCCAATCCAGCTTTTTCAGATCACGCTGCTTCGGGGTGATGCCGGGCAGATCATAAACGCCTAGGGAAAAGTAGTAGAGCGATTCGGAGGGTCGCACGGCCTTGGCGTTGTAAAGCAGGTTGATCGGCATCCAGCCGA
>JAGNQV010000295.1 GCA_017988885.1 Opitutaceae bacterium
GTCGCCAGTCTGGAAGAGGCGGCGGTGGATCCTGCCCAAGCGCAACTCCTGTTGCGCCGCCTCCAGGAATATCTCCGCGGCCACACTGAGGTGCTGCTCGACTGACCATGCTGTTCGATCTTGCGCAGCGCACCGCCAGTCTGAGCGTGGGTGAATTCGCCGGCTTCACGCTCGGGCCGCACGATTCCGGCAGCGGCCCGCAGGGCATCTGGCGTGCCCAGCTCGGCACCTACTGGCACAACGAACTACGCTCCCGCACCGCCGCGGAAAACTCCGCCGCCACTTTCGAGGTGACCATCGCCGGCCAGGTCTTCCACCAAGGCTGGACCCTCACCCTCACCGGCCGCATCGACCAACTGCTGCCACCCCCATCCACTTGTAACGCATTAAGTGACAAACTTTCTGAGAAGCCTGCCATCCAGATTGTTACATTACGCGAAATCAAGACCGTCCTGCGTCCGCTGCCGGTTGATGAGGCGGAACTGCGTGCGGCTTATCCGGAGTATTTTGCGCAGCTTGCCGCCTATCTCGTGCTCAGCCGCATCGCAGATCCCGTTAAAAAACTCCGCGCCGAGCTGCTGTTCCTCGAGGCCGGCAGCGGTCTCGCCCAGAGCATTTCCCTCACTCCCGCCGATGAACTTTCGTTTCGCACGCAGCTCGATCGCGTGGTCGAGTTTCTCAACCTGCGCTGGCGCGCCCGCGAACGGCTGAAACATCTGGGCTTCCGCCCGGCGTTTTCCGCGCTGCGACCCGGTCAGGAACAGACCCGTGCCAATCTCACCGCCGCTTTCGAGCAGAATCCCGCCGTGCTTTTCGAGGCTCCCACCGGTTTCGGCAAGACCGGCGTGTTGCTGGAGTTCGCGCTCGGCCAGCTGCAATCGGGGCATTTCGAACGCGTGCTCTACGTCACCAGCAAATCCACCGGCCAGTTGCAGGTCGTCCGCCAGCTCGGTGCCATGACTGCGGCGGAAACCACCGCAGATGCCACCAGCACGCCGCTCGCGGTCTGGCATGTGCGCAACAAATCCGAGCACTGCGTGAACCACACGTTTCACTGCGTGCGCGACAGTTGCGCCTATTTGGACGGTATCGAGTCCCGCTGGGCACAGAGCGGACTCGCCCGCTTCTACCGCTTGGAGAATCAGGCCCGCGACCTTGAGACCCTGCGCACCGCCGGCCGCGAGGCCCGCATCTGTCCCTACGAAATCACCCGCACCGCCCTCGCCTTCAACGATGTCTGGATCGGCGATTACAACTACGTCTTCGCCCCGGCCAATCGCACGCTGTTCTATAACCAGCCCGGCTTCGATCCCGCGCGCACGCTGCTCATCATCGACGAGGCGCACAATCTCCCGTCGCGCGTCGCCGATGCGTATTCTCATGTCGTCAAATCCGGCGAAGCCCGCGCGCTGCTGGCCGAGCTCGATCATGTGCAAGCGCCCGCGACTTTTGTCCGCGCCTGGGAAAGCTTTGTCCAGTTGCTCGCCGCGCTGCTTCCCGTGGATGCACTGGATCCCGCGCTGGAGGCCGATCTCGCCCACACCTTGGCGACCCTCGTGGCCCAGCTCGCCAGCCAGCCGCTCGACTATGCCGCGCTCGGCTCGGACTTCAGTGATCAGCTCTGGCGCACGCAGCAACTCAGCGAATGGTTAAACCACCCGCAGCTCACCAAGCTTCTCTGGTGCCCCCGCGAGGGTGAGTTGTGTTTCACCTGCATTGATGCCGCCAGCGCCATTGGCGAAACCCTCCGGTCCTATGGCGGCGTCGTGCTGGCCTCGGCCACGCTCAGTCCCGCCGCCGAGTTCACCGAGAACATCGGGCTCGCCGATTTCGGGTTGGGAAAGCCAGATACCGGCAACACCACCGCCGGTAGGGCGCGACCGCCGGGCGCGCCGCGAACTACCGGCGACGAATCATCTGCCATTGGCGGGCCCGGCGGGCCCGCCCTACCTTCCGAACTCTCCGGTCTCTCCAATCCGACATCCGGCATCGCCTGGGTCTCCGCCACCACCCCTTGGCGCGACGGCGCCTACGAGGTCGCCGTCGATGCGCGCGTAGACACACGGTTTCAGCAGCGCGCGAGCTATTACGCTATGACGGCCGCCACGATTGCCGCCCTGCAGGCTGCGGCGCGCAGACCGGTGGCCGTGTTCTTCCCCTCCTACGCCTACGCTGACTCCGTGGCGCGCGAACTCGAACGCGCCGCGCCTCTTAAGGTCGCCCTGCAGCCGCGGCTCCACGATCTCGCCGCGCAAACCGCGTGGATCGAGGAATCACTCGCCTTCACCGACGCGCTCTTTCTCGTGCTTGGCAGCAGTTTCGCCGAGAGCATCGATCTGCTCGGCGGCCGCGTCAGCCATGCGATGGTCGTCGGTCCCGCCCTGCCCGAGGTCAATGCCGTGCAGCGCGCCCGGCTCGCCGAGTTCAGCCCGCTCGGCCGCGAGGCCGCCTTCCGCCGCGTTTACCAGATTCCCGGCATGCAAAAAGTGAACCAAGCGCTCGGCCGGCTCGTGCGCGCCCCCGGCCAGAAGGCCAGGGTGCTGCTCCACTGCCGCCGTTTCGCCGAGGTCTCCTACGCCAGTCTGCTCGCCACTGATTACCAATTCGGCGTCAACATCACCACGGACGCCGAGTTGGCCGAGTGGTTGGGCCGGACTTAAATCACCGCTTTTTATTTCTGCGCCAGCGTGAGCCATTTCGTGGCAACGCGCGGACTGCCCTCAACCAGCACTCCCATACTGTTC
>JAGNQV010000108.1 GCA_017988885.1 Opitutaceae bacterium
GAAAGGTCGATCACCTCGCCGGAAAGCATCATTTCCTCGGTCAAATCCGCCGTCTCCTGCGCCGACATGTTGGAGAAATAAATCGCCATCGCGAGCGCCGCCAACTGGTGCTGGGGCATTTCCCCATCGAGCGTGCTATCAATAATATAGCGTATCTCTTCTTGACTAAACTCGTGACCGTCCCGCTTCTTCTCAATCAACTGAGTAAAGGACGGTTTAATGAATCGGCGGGCGGGAATCGTGCGTTTGCTGCTCATGTGGATGGTGTGTGAATAACTGCGGTGCGTCCGCAGGGGAAAAGTTTGCCAGCAAACCCGCCTCTAGGGATTTGTCGAGCCAAATTGCTCGGCGCGGTGCTGGGTAAACCGATACCAACCGGGCCGTTTGGCGCAGAAATCCACGCTTGCGCGCGAATGCGCGCGGGCCGTTGAGTGAAGGGATGCACGTTTCGTTCAACCTCACCGCCGAGCTCGACGCGGTCATGCAAACCGCCGCCCAGACCGCCGGACTGGAAGCCGGGGCCTTTGCGCCTGAGATGCGTGCGGCCGATCCGCGCCATGGTGATTTTCAGGCCAACGGGGTGCTCGGCTATGCCAAGGCCCGCAAATTGAACCCTCGCGCGGTGGCCGAGCAGCTCATGGCTGCCTTGCCAGCCTCGGTGCCGCAGACGTTCGATGTCGGCATCGCCGGTCCGGGCTTCATCAATTTTCGCCTCAAGCCCGCCGCCCTGCTCGAATGGCTGCGGATCTACGATTCGGAAAAGCACCTGCAATCCGGCGCGGCCAGCGCCCGCCATGGCCAGACTTGGATCGTCGACTACTCGTCGCCCAACACCGCCAAACAGATGCACGTCGGCCACCTGCGCTCGGCGGTCATCGGCGAGGCCATCTGCCGGTTGCTGGCTTTCAGCGGCGCCCAGGTGATTCGCGACAACCATATCGGCGACTGGGGCACGCAGTTTGGCAAACTCATCTGGGCCTACAAACGCCACCTCAACGTCGCCGCCCTCGCCACCGAGCCGCTCGAGGAGTTCGAGCGCCTCTACAAGCTCGGCAACAACGCCGCCGAGACCGACCCCGCCGTGCTCACCGCGGCGCAGCAGGAACTGGTCAAGCTGCAGGGCGGCGACGCCGAGAACCTCGCGATCTGGCAAAAAATCAACGACGTCTCCCTCGCGGCGTTCCAGCTCATCTACGACCAGCTCGGCATCAAGTTCGACCACACCCTCGGTGAGAGCTTCTACAACGACAAGGTCGACCGCATCTACCGCGAGCTGACGGACTGCGGCCTCGCACAGGAAAGCCAGGGCGCGCTCGTCGTCTTCCACCCCGAGCACCCGCGCTTCAAGACCCAGCCCTTCATCGTCCGCAAGAAGGACGGCGCCGCCAACTACGCCTCCAGCGACCTCGCCACGATGCTTTACCGCACCGAGCACTTCAAGATCGACGGCGCGGCCTACGTAATCGACTTCCGCCAGAGCGACCACATGGATCAGCTTTTCCTGACGGCAAAAAAATGGTTTGAGCAGACCGGCCGCAAACTGCCGCAGTTGGAGCACGTCGACTTCGGCACCGTGCTCGGCGAGAACAACAAACCCCTCAAGACCCGCGACGGTGAAAACATCCGCCTGAAAGACCTGCTCGCCGAAGCGCGCGACCGCGCCTTCCAGCTCGTCAGCGCGAAGAACCCGGATTTTCCCGAAGCCGAGCGCCGCGCCATCGCCGACATCGTCGGCGTCGCCTCCGTGCAATACGCCGATCTTTCGCAAAACCGCTCCAGCGACTACGTCTTCGCTTGGGACAAGATGATCTCCCTTGAAGGCAACACCGCCGCTTACCTGCTCTACGCCGTATCGCGTATCCGCAGTATTTTCCGCAAGGCCGGGCTCGACGCCGCCCAGCCGCCGGTGGCCGACGCCACCGCGCCGGATTCCCCCCAGGAACTCGCCCTGGCCCGCAAGCTCGTGAAATTCTCCGACGCGGTGCAGCTCGCCACCAACACGCTGCGCCCGCACTTCCTCGGCCTCTACCTCTACGAGCTCGCCAGCGATTTCAGCACCTTCTACGCCGCCGACAAGGTCATCGTGGACGACCCCGCCATGCGCGCCCGTCGCCTCTTGCTCTGCAGTCGCACCCTGTTGGTGCTTGAAACCGGCCTGCAGCTTCTCGGGGTGCGGACGCTGCAACGCATGTAAACCGCGCCAGTCGCGACGTTTCCCTCTTGCCGCTGCCCGGCTCCCCAGCCACCGTCCCACCCACCCCCATGGCCACGCAGGAATTCTACATCCGCAACGAATCCGAGACCGAGGCCCGCGGACCTTTCAATCTCGAACAGCTCACTTCGCTCATCGATTCCAACCAGATTACGCTGGAAACGCTTTTCTACGACGCCGGCACTGAACAGTGGGCCGCCATCGGGAGCAGCGAGGAGCTCAAGGTCGCGCTTTTTCCCGAGAAGAAGCGGCTTAAGGTCAAGGCCAAGGAAAACCTCCGGACCCTCAACACCGCGACCGACAGCCGCCCGCCCATCACCGTGGACGACATGCTGGCCGCCGCCGAGGGCCGCACGGCCGAAACCGGCGACAAACGCGACCCTGCCATCGCGATGGCCCGCGCCGCCGCCCTCGGTATCTGGAGCGGTATCGCCATGTTGCTCATCGCCACCTTCGGCGAAGTGCTGCCCTCCATTGATTTTGTGATGGCGTTCGATGCGGCCAAGCTGCCCGAACATCCATTGGTGCTGCTCGGGGCGATTGACCTCGTGCTCGCCCTGCTGCTCGGATTGGGCATGATGAGCCTCTATCCGCTGGTGCGCTTCCGCGCCGCGCTGGGGCTGGGTTTCCTGGGATTTATCTTCTTTGCGCAAGGCCAGAGCCTGCCCTTGCTGGCGGTTTGCGGCGGCTCCATCGGACTCTACTTGTGCACCATTTCCGTGAATCTGTTTTCTGTGCTCATCGGCGCAGCTGTGGGCATCGCCGGCATGGCCGCAGTGACCTACAGCTTGGTTACGCGCTGACCGTTCGCACTCATGGCGCGCCTGATCAATTACTGGCACACTTTCCTCAATCTCTTTAACAAGGAGATTTGGAAGGCAGAATATCTGAAAGACCGCTCCGTGCGGGGCAAAGCCTATGCGGTCCTGCGGGTCATCTCGATCACGCTCAGCGGCCTCGAAGACAACAAGGCGTTCAGCCGGGCCGCGGCGCTCAGTTTTAGTTCCCTGCTGGGCTTGGGCCCTGTGGTCGCGATTGCCGTGCTCGTCGCTGGCTTTGTAGTGGATCAAAAAGATCCGCATCTGGCCGCCAACTCCCTCAACCACCTCATCAAATTCGTCGCGCCCCAGATCGCCCAATACGAAAAAATCTCCGCGCATAATGGGGCTAGCCAGATTCCCGCGGCGCAAAAAACCGACGTCCTCACGGCCGCCACCCTAAAGCTGCCGCCGCCCCCCGCCGGCTTGCAGGCGGCCACCGAGGTGGACCCCAAACTCGAAGTGGATCCGGAGCTGGTGAAACTGATCGACGGCTTCGTCGCCGGTTCGCGCAATGGTGCGGCCGGCGCCCTTGGGGCGCTGACCCTCATCCTCATCGTGCTCCAGCTTTTTACCTCGGTGGAAAACGCCTTCAACGAAATTTGGGGCGTGCGGCGCGGCCGGTCCTGGGTCATGCGCATCGTGTTTTATTGGACGATCCTCACGCTCGGGGCGGTGCTATTTTTTGCCGCGGTGACCGGTCTTTCCGCCGGGGCCTTTTTCAACGCTTTCGCTGAAAAAATCCCCCTCGGCCGCGAGCTGGTGCATCTGCTGCAACTCTTGGTGCCGTCACTCTCCATCGTGCTGCTGATCGCGGTGCTCACGCTGTTTTACCGGCACATTCCCAACACCCATGTCTATTGGCGGGCGGCCTTCGTCGGGGCCGTGGTCGTCGCATTGCTGTTGGTCCTAAACAACTTTCTGGCCTTCCTCTACTTCCGCCGCGTCATCCTGTCGAAGAGCCTTTATGGCTCGCTGGGGATTCTGCCCATTCTGATGTTCGGCCTGTATATTTTCTGGTTCTTCGTCCTGCTGGGGGGCCAGGTGAGCTACGCCATGCAGAATGTCCGCTATCGGAATTCGCAGGTGCTGTGGAACAGCTTGGCCGAGTCCATGCGTGAACGGCTCTCGCTCATCGTCCTGCTGACCATTTGCCGCCGCTTCTACGAGTGCATGCCCCCTTGCACCTCGTCGCAGCTCAGTCAGATGCTCAAAGTGCCCACCCAATTGCTGAACGAGTGCCTTAACCGCTTGGTCCTGATGAAGCTCATCATCCCCATCCCCCCGCAGCAGGGTGAAACCGCCGCCGACTACCATTACCAACCCGCGCGGCCACTCAATCGCATCACCCTCAGCGATTTCAAAAACCTCGATGATGATTTTGGTGAAGACCCCACGGGGCCGATGCTGACCAATCTCGATCCCATTGTCGCCCGTTACAACGACGAGACCGCCGCCCTCACGCGGGCAGATTTCTTCCAGAAGAACGTGGAAGCACTATTTGCCGAATTTCCCATCGACGAATCGCGGCCGCCTTTCACCTTCGGTCTGTCCCGCCGCAAGGCCTGACGCCCGCCCAGCGGGGCGTCACTTAGCCCTTGCCTCAGGCGGAGCGGCACCTAGCTTCGCCAGTTTTCTCCCCATGATCACTTGGATTCAGCGCTCCTTCCAGCAGCACTTTCGCATCATCTTCGGCATCCTGCTGGTGCTTATCATTGTCTCGTTTATCTTCGTGACGAATGCGTCGTCCGGGCTCGGGCGCACCAGCCACACTTACCTCACCCGGGACTTTTTCGGCTATAATCTCGGCTCCCAAGAGGACCAATCCCGCCTGTTTGGGGACGCCAACCTGAGCGCCACCCTGCAGCTCGGCTATGCCGGTTTTGGCTCGGAGCAGTTGCAGCAATACGCCTTCCAGCGCATCGCCGCCCTGCACCTTGCAGACCAGCTCCACTTACCCGCCAGCACGAGTGAAGAAGTGGCGGCCCACATCAAATCACTCCGCGCTTTTGCCGGTGATGACGGTCAGTTCGATGCCACGCGCTACAACGCGTTCCGCGATTCCCTGAAGACCAATTCCCGCTTTTCGGCCGCAGATGTGAACCGAATTATTGCGAACGACGTGCGCGCCAACAAGGCGCAGGAACTGGTCGCCGGCCCCGGTTATGTGCTCGACGGCGATGTGCGCACCCAACTCGCCCGCACGGAGACTTCGTGGACCATCGGCATCGCGACCGTTGATTATGCCAGCTACGATCCCCGCGTCAGCCCCGCCAGTGCCGACCTCGCAAAGTTTTTTGCCGACAACTCCTTCCGCTATGAAATCCCCCCGCAGGCCGTCGTCAGCAGCGTGACTTTCCCGACCGCCGCCTACCTCGCCACCGCGCAGGTGACTGAGCAGGAAGTGCGCGCCCTGTTTGATAGCAACCCGGCCAATTTTCAAAAATCAGCCAACGATCCGAAGAATCCCTCGGCGCTCAAACCCGCCGAAGCCGGTGACTTCGACCTCGTGCGCAGCGCGGTCGAGGCCACGCTCAGACAGCGGCGGGCTCAGACCTTGTCCGAGAAAGCCGCGTCGGACTTCTCCCTCGCGCTTTACGAGGCGCAGCTCGCGAATGACCCCGCAGCCATCACCGCCATCGTCAACGCCCACAACTTGAAGCTCCAATCGCTGGCTCCTTTCACCAAGCAGTCAGGCCCTGCCGAGTTCGACCACTCCCCCGACATCGCCAACGCGGCTTTCAAACTCGATGCCAGCCACTTTTATTCCGATGCGATCGGTTATAATCAGGGCGCCGTCGTCCTCTTCTGGCAAGAAACCCTGCCGCCGCGCACCCCGCTCTTGAGCGAAGTATCCGCCAAGGTAACCGCTGATTACCTCGAAAACGAGAAACGCAAACGCTTCGTCGAACTCGGGCGCATCCTCAAATCCGCCATTGAAGGGCGCGTGAAGGCCGGTGACACCTTTGAGCAAGCGGTCGCTGCTGCGGCCAAGGCTTCCTCGGTCAAAATTGACGCTAAAATGGTGCCGGCCTTCACCGCGCGCGAGCCCGCCAAGGACGTGGATTACTCTATTTTCGGCGCCTTGGAGCGACTTGAGCAGGGGCAAACCTCCGATATGGTCATCGCCCAAGACAAAGGCTTGTTCGTTTACGCTGCCGGCAAAAAGCTGCCCGACCTCAGTCCCGCCAACCCGCAATACGCCGCCGCACGCGCCCAGCTCGCCAGCCTGACCGCACGTCTCTCGGCCAATCAGTATATTTCTGAGCTCGTCAGCACTGAGCTGAAGAAGTCCGAGCCCAAGGCCAACTAAACGCCGATTACCCCTCAGCCCGCCGCCTTCCCGCGGCGGGCTTTTTTGTCAATCCGCCGGCGACCGTTCATCCATAACGATAACCGCTCGCCCCATTTAAGCTCGGAAAATCTCCGCTTCCGGTGAATTTTTCGCGGCAAATGATGATTTGTCGCAACTTCCCTGCCTCCCACCCGTCACATGGCCTGGCGCCTGCACTGACAAATTCGGTAACTTTTCGTCCCAACGCGTGTTCTCTCTCTAATTCCCAGCCCACCACAACTCTACGTCCCGCCATGTTGTCCCCGGTTTCCCGCCTGAAATTTCTCATTCCCGCCCTTGCGTTCGCCCTCGCCGCGATCCTGCCTGTCACCGCTCAGGAAAACCCCGCCAGCCCGACTCCTGCCAGCGGACCGACCCTCACCTTGGAGGAGTGCATTGTCCGCGCGCTCGGAAAAAATTTCGATCTGCAATTGCAGAGCTTCGACACCGCCAACGCCAAGGAATCGCTGATCGTCTCGCAATCAGGTTATGATCCCGTATTGAGCGCCACCGCCAGCAAGTCCGTCAACCAAAGCGACGTCGCCGCCACCACGCTGGTGGGCACCCGCAGCGAAACCACCGACACGCGGATTGGGGTCGCCCAGAAAATCGCCAGTGGCGCCACCGTCAACCTGAGCGGCAGCCTCAATCGCAACGAGACCAACAATACCTTCAGCACGCTCAACCCGGCGTATAATTCCGACGTCTCGCTCTCGATCAAGCAGCCCCTGCTCCGCAACGCCGGATCCACGGTCAACAATGCGGCCATCCGCCGCGCCGAACTGGGCCTCACCCGCGCCGACCTCACTTACAAGGCCGCCGTCCTCCAAGTTGTCAGCAACACCGAGAACGCCTACTACAACCTCGTTTTTGCCCGCGAACAACTCGCGGTGCGCCAGCACAGCCTTGAGCTCGCCGAGAAGCTTTACGACGAAAACAAAACCAAGAAAAACACCGGCGTCGCCACCGATCTGGATGTGCTCCTGGCCGAGGTCGGAGTGGCCAATGCCCACCGCAATGTGCTCGATGCCCAGCGCAGCGCGCGAGACCGGCAGGATGCCCTGCTTAATCTTATCGGCCAGTTTGAATTCAACACCGTCGTCGGCGAAGTGCGCCTGCCCGACGTCAGCCCCGCCGCCACCAATTTCGACCAATCTTTCCGGCTGGCCCGGGAAAACCAGCCCGACTACATCTCGACCCAAGCCTCGATCAAGCAGCTCGAAATCGACGCCAAGACCGCCAAGAACTCCAGCCTGCCTTCGCTTGATCTGGGCGGTGCCGTTGGCTACAATGCCCTCGACAGCTCCTCCAGCCGTGCGCTCAACCGCCTGCCGGATGGCGATGGTTACGCCTGGCAGCTCGACCTCTCCCTCAGCGTGCCGTGGGGCCGTCGCGCCGACAAGGCCCGCTATCGCGTCGCGCAAAACAATCTCCAGCGCGAGCAAGCCCGCCTCCAGCAGGTCGAACAAAACCTGCTCGTCCAAGTCCGCGCCGCCGTGCGCGCCGTGGAAACCAATCGCGAATCCGTCGAAATTTCCACCAAGGCCACCGAACTCAGCGAAAAGCAGTATGAACTGGAAAAGGCGCGCTTTGATGCCGGTCTTTCCACCAGCCGCCTCGTGCTGGAGGCCCAGGACGCGCTTGAGCTCGCCCGGGTCTCCGAGTTGCAAGCCCGCGTGAATCTTCGCTCCGCTCTCGCTGAACTGCACCGCTTGGAAGGCAGCTCCATCGAGCGTTATAATATCCCGGTCAGCATCACCCCCCTGGCGGCGCGCAACTAAGTCGACTCCCGGCCGGCCGCCCTCATCGGCCGCACGCGATTTGCCCGATCCGCGCAGATTTTGCGTTGTCGTCACGTCTTGCACGGCGCCACGACTCGCGCATGGTAGTCCTTCGTTGTTGGTCAACCATGTCGTTTCATCCCTTCGCGCGCGGCTGCGATCGAAAAAAATCCTCCCACGGCGCCTTCACGCTGGTCGAGCTCGCCGTGGTGGTGGCGATCATCAGCATTGTCTCGGCGATCGCGGTGCCGGCGACGAAGAACCTCATCATTGCCGCCCGCAGTGACGCCGTGATCAACGACCTGCGGGTCTTCGCCGCCGCCTTCCAGACGCACGTTCATGAAAAGGGCGACTGGCCGCCGCTGGGCGACGGCAGTGGAGCCATCCCGCCGGGCATGGAACCCTACTTGCGCGCATCCAACTGGACACAACCCAGCCGCATCGGCGGTCAATATACTTGGGACCGGAACATCCTCCATCAGGGCTATCGTTACGCCGCCGCCATTTCCATCCGCTCCGTCGAAGGGGCGCCCGTATCCGATAACCGCAACCAGCTGCTCGATATCGACCGCAAGATTGACGACGGCAACCTCGAGACCGGCAATTTCATCCTCGGGTATCGCAACTACCCGGTCTTCGTCATCGAACCCTGAGGCGCGTCATGTTCAAGGTCACGACCATCAACCTTTCTGCCGACGGACGCAGCCTGCTGCCGGGTGCGGGGAGCCACGAGCTCGGTCCCTGTGACGCCCCCGCCTTGGCCGCTTTGCTGGAAAACCTGCGGCTGACCGACCAGCTGGCTGGTCAGGATGCCGAGCCTGAAGTCGTCATCATGACCGGTGTCGGCCGGTTTGTCGTCCGCACCGGACACCAGAAACTTTTCCTCTACAATGCCCGCGCGGCCCACGAGCCGTATGCCGAGCTCTCCGCCGCTGGCATTGTGCAAACACTCTCCGCTGCGGCCACCGCACCCCAGCCAGGAGAAATCATCACCCCGTCTCCGGCCAAAACCACCAACCGTCTCGTCGCGCTTGCCATCCTTTGTGCCGGCCTCTCGCTCAATGGCTACACCCTCTATGCGGTTTTTTATACCGACAGCGTCAATCAGCAGCCGCCGGTCACCTTGCTGACCGATTCCGCCGAGGTCCAACGCCTGACCAATAGTTTCATCGGCACCTTTCAAACCGGTGACAACCCCGGCGACCGCGCCATCGTGCTGGCCGCCGATGGTTCCATTCGCTTCGTGGAGTTTACCAACGGCGAGCGTCGTTTCGAAACCAAAGATACCTACCGGCTCGGCCGCCACGCCGGCAACCTCTGCTTCACCACGGACGTAAACGGCTTGGTGGAGGTGAGCAACCGCGACGCGTTGGTTTACTACCGCGACATCTACCGGCGCGTTAAATAACGCACCGTCACCCGCCGAACAGCTGGTCCAGCGTCAGGCCGTCGGGCGATACCTCGCGGTGCGGTGGCAGTTGGGTGCGAAACCAAGTGCGCTGTTTTCTGACCAAGGCCCGCGTATTTTGGCTGATGGCCCCGGCTAACTCCACCTGCGGCAATTCGCCCGCCAGCATGGCTATGACCTCACGATAGCCAATGGCCCTGGCCGCGCTGGGATTCTCCGCGAGTCCTTGCGCCAAAAGCTGCCGGACCTCCTCCACCAAGCCGGACTCCAACATCACGGCCACGCGTAACTGGATCCGCTCCGCCAGTTCGTCCGCCGGTCGTTCCAACCGCGTCAGCTTCATTTCCCACTCCGCAAACGCCGGAGCTTGTCGCGCAAAATCTGCCGCCAATTCAGCCATCGTCCGGCCCGCGGCCAGGCAACGCTCAAACGCCCGTGTCACGCGACGGGGATTGGCGACATCCCACTCCGCCAAGCCGGCCGGGTTCAGCCGCCGCAACTCCGCCAAAGCCGCCGCCAAGCACATCCG
>JAGNQV010000296.1 GCA_017988885.1 Opitutaceae bacterium
CCATTGATCCACGAGCCCATGTCGATCCAGCGCTTGATCTCGTCGGGCCGCTTGCGATACCACGGCACGTATTCGCTCAGATGCCCGTTGGATTCGGTCGAATAATAACCGAAGCGGCGCAGCATATCGATGCGCACCTTTTCGGTTTTGCGGTATTCCTTGTGTTGCTCAAAGGCCGCCAGCAAGTCGCCCGTGCGATCCTTGCCCTTGGTTTCGACGGAAACATACCACGTCTGGTGGTTGATGCCGGCACAGACGATTTCGACGTCCTGCTTCCTCAGGCCGAGCACCTCGGCAATCTGGAAATGTCCATGCTGCACGCCGTGGCAAAGACCCACGCAACGCACGCCGCCGTATTGGTTCGCCGCCCAAGTCAGCATCGCCATCGGATTGGCGTAGTTGAGCAGCAAGCAGTCGGGTGCCGCTACCTCGCGGATGTCGCGGCAGAAAGCCAGGATCGCCGCAATGCCGCGTTGCGCATACATGATGCCGCCGGCGCACAGCGTGTCGCCCACACATTGGTCCACGCCGTATTTCAGCGGAATTTCAATGTCATGCTGGAACGCCTCCAAGCCGCCGATGCGCACCACACAGAAAACATAATTCGCCCCCTGCAGCGCCGCCCGGCGGTTGGTCGTGGCCGTGATCGCTGTCTTCAGGCCGTTGGCCGCGATGTCCCGGCGGCAAATTTCAGCCACCATGTTGAGGTTGCGCGCATTGATGTCGGTAAAGGCGAATTCAACGTTCGCGAACTCCGGCACGACGAGCAAATCCGCGACGAGCCGGCGCGTGAAGCCGATCGAGCCGGCGCCAATGAAAGCAATTTTGATGGGCATAAGAAGACCGAGGAGGGTGTTAGGGGTGCGTCCGCCGATGTCAGCGACCGGCGGACGAGTTGCAAGTCTGGGCTAAGCCTTGCGGCAGAAACTACGCCCGGCGGCTCAGCGACGGGCGCCGCGTTGCAGGCGGCTCACGGGCTTGGTCGCAACGGCCGCCGTCTCCGCCAGCGCCTTCTCATCGAACAACGCCGAGTAAATATAGGGAAAACCTTCGAGTTTTTTCCGCTCCACCCCGACGCCCATGTAACGCTCGATGCTCCTCGCATCCCGCACATCCTCTTCGGTCACGAGCGTAAAGGCATCGCCGGTGTTCTGCGCCCGGCCGGTGCGGCCGATGCGATGCACGTAATCCTCCGCGTTCTCCGGCACGTCGTAATTGATGACGTGCGAGACCCCGGCGATGTCGAGGCCGCGCGCCGCAATGTCCGTCGCCACGAGCACTTCAAACCGGCCGGACTTGAAGCCATCCAGCGCCTCGATGCGTTCACGTTGGCTGCGGTCGGAATGCATCACGCCGACCGTGTGGCCGGTGCTCTGCAACCGGCGCGCGATGCGGTCCGCACCCATGCGTGTGCGGGTGAAAATCAGCACGCTCTTAAATTCCGTGCGCTCCAGCAGCAGCTCCAGCAGCTCGAACTTTTGCGACGCCACCACCGGATAAAATGCGTGCGACACCGTCTCCGCCGGCGAACGCTGGCGCCCGATTTCCACCTTGAGCGGATCGCGCAGTGCCCAGCTTGCGAGCTGGGCGATTTCCGGCGGCAGCGTGGCGGTGAAGAACAGCGTCTGGCGCGTCTTCGGCGTCTGTGCCACAATGCGCCGCACATCGGGCAGAAACCCCATGTCGAGCATCCGGTCCACTTCGTCGAGCACGAGGATGTCCACATCCTTCAGCGAGCAATTGCCCCGCTCCATATGATCGAGGAGGCGTCCCGGCGTCGCCGCCAGGATATCCATGCCGCGCCGCAAATCATCCTCCTGTTTCCCGTAGCCCACGCCACCGTAAACGATCGTCACGCGCAGGTCGGTGAACTTGGCGTATTTCTGAAACGCTTCCTCCACCTGCAGCGCGAGCTCGCGCGTGGGTTCGAGAATCAGCACGCGCAATTTACCGTGTCCGCCCAATCGCTGGATGATGGGCAACGCAAACGCCGCGGTTTTACCGGTGCCCGTCTGCGCCGAGCCAATGACATCGCCGCCCTTGAGCACCACCGGGATCGCCTGCGCCTGAATCGGCGTGGGCGACAAGTAACCCATTTCCTGCACCGCAAAGGCCAAGGCATCGGACAAGCCGAGCTTGGAAAATTCCGTGTCCATCTTCGGGATGTCCACCGGCACCAATGGCTTGATGTCTGCCGTGCGCGGGTGGTCGAAAGTTTTGTCGATCATCGGCCGCTCAGGCTTGCCACCCTGCGCGCCATGCCCTCCCCGGCCACCGGAGCGCGACTGAAAGCCTCCGCTCCGCCCGCCGCGGTCTTGCGCCCCACCGCCGCCTTGCGTCGCACCGCCACGCGGCCCGCGATCATCCCGGCGCGGCCGGAACTCCTGCGGTTTGCCCTGGTTGTGGGGCTTTGGGCCGTGGCCTCGCTCCACGCGTGGCTCGTGACGGTGGGCAGGCTTGGGAGAAGGTTTGTCGGCGTTGGGCGCCGGTTTTTTTTCAGACGAAGGCGACAGTTTGCCGCGCAGCTTCGCGATTAGCTTTCTTAACATGAGAATAGGTATAAAGGCTCAGCGTCGCCGATTTACCTTCCATTGCAACCCCGGAACTTGCCCCGACCTTTCCGCCCTAAAGCGGCCCTGCTGCCGCAGAGCCGCTGGCGAATCCACCCCGCCGCCGGCCGGTCAGAGGTTGGCTTTGATCTTATCGAGGATCGTCATCGACATCTGCTCGTCGCCGAAGACGC
>JAGNQV010000109.1 GCA_017988885.1 Opitutaceae bacterium
GGCCCAGTCTATGCCACCGGGGTCGGTATCCGTCGGCGGCTTTGCATGCAATGCAGCTAAGGCGTGACCGTATTCGTGGGCCAAAGCAGGGCGCTGTTGCGGTGGGATCAAAGGCCAGGCCTCGTGGAGAGGCATCCCGGCGATGCGGGTCATCACGAGGTAAATCCAGCCCTCCATGACACCTTGAGCGATGAGGCGCGGTGCCGGGGGCACAGTGCAAGTTGCGAGAAATGTTAGAAGATCGGTCTCCTGCTGGGCCCGCTTTTCCATTAATGCGGGCAGTAGCTTGATTACAAATTCCGAACCCCAGCTAAAAACCGGACATTCACCGCGGCTGAATCGCGCGGCAGGACCGCCAGTGAGGCAGTGAAGTGCAGCAATACTTTGTAATGCCGGCAACCAGTCGGTCAACGGCCGAGACCTCTCGCGGTAAAACTCCGCAAAAGTCGTGGCGGCTGGCAGGAGTCGGGACATGGCCAGACGCCCTTACTTCGCCCAATTGTCCCGGAGGGTGATGGTCCGGTTGAACACCGGTTTGCCGGACGTAGAGTCTTGGGCGTCGAGGGTGAAGTAACCGAGACGCTCGAATTGGAAGCGAGTGTCGGCCTGGGCCGCCGCGAGGGAGGGTTCCAATTTGGCGGTGACCACTTCGAGCGAATGAGGGTTCACTGCTTTCATGAAGTCCTCCTCGGCGGCGGGCTCGGCGACGTTGAACAGCCGGTCGTAGAGTCGCACCTCGGCTTCGATGCACTGCGAGGCGCTGACCCAATGGATGGTGCCTTTGACTTTCTTGTCTGAATTTGGTTGGCCCGAACGGGTCGTGAGATCGGCGGTGCAGCGAAGTTCGGTGACGGTGCCATCGGCGTCCTTGATGATCTCGTCGAGCTTGATGATGCAGGCGTATTTCAAGCGCACCTCACCGCCCGGTTTAAGGCGGAAAAATTTGGGCGGCGGCACTTCGGCGAAATCGTCCGTTTCGATGAAAACCTCGCGGGTAAGTTCAATTTGGCGGGTCGTCGGGTTTTCGTCCTGTGGATTATTGGTTGACTGGCAGACAATGACTTCACCGGCGGGTATATTTGTAAGGACAAGCTTGATGGGCTTGAGCACGGCGAGCCGGCGCACGGCCGCTCTGTTGAGGTCTTCGCGCAGCACATGCTCAAAGGCGGCAATGTCGATCATGCCGTCATGGGTGGTCACGCCGGCACCGATGACAAAACGACGGAGAGAACCGGCGGGCACGCCACGACGGCGCAAGCCGGCGAGGGTAGGGAGGCGCGGATCATCCCACCCGTGGACAACCTTCTCCTGCACAAGCCGCATGAGGTTGCGTTTGCTCAACAGGGTATAAGAAGGGAGCAGTTTCGCGAATTCGTATTGATGGGGTAGGGCGCGGGGGAGATTGAGGCTTTCCAGGATCCAATCGTAGAGCGGCCGATGGACGACAAACTCGAGCGAGCACAAGCTATGGGTGATGCCCTCAAGATAGTCGCTCAGGCAGTGGGCGTAATCATAGAGCGGGTAGATGCACCATTTGTCGCCGGCCTGATGGTGGGGCACATGGCGGATGCGGTAAAGCAGGGGGTCGCGCAGCCAGATGTTGGGCGAGGCCATGTCGATTTTCGCGCGAAGGGAGCGGGCACCGTTGGGAAACTCCCCGGCCCGCATGCGTTGAAAGAGATCGAGGTTTTCTGCGATGCTGCGGGTGCGCCACGGGCTGTCTTGACCGGGTTCGTCGGGGGAACCGCGGTATTTTTCGGTTTCCTCGGGGCTCAGGTCGTCCACGTAGGCCTTGTCCTCGCGAATCAGAACAAGCGCGTATTCGTAGAGCTGGTCAAAGTAATCGGAAGCGAAGAAGGGCTCGCTCGAGGCGTCAGCCGAACTGGCAGGGGCGGCATAAGAATCGGATTTGCCATCAACGATCTGCGCGACCGGGTGAGCGCCCTTAGGTTTGAAGCCGAGGCACTGATCGGCCCAGCCGGCAATGAGCCATTTGAGGTCGGCGGTGATGGCCTCGACGTAGGCGATGTCTTCCTTGACGGGATTGGTGTCATCGAAGCGCAGGTTGCACTGGCCGTTGTTTTCCAGGGCGATGCCAAAATTCAGGCAGATGGAACGAGCGTGGCCGAGGTGCAGATAGCCGTTGGGCTCGGGTGGGAAACGGGTGACGATTTTGGGATAGCGCTTTTCGGCGACATGCTGCGCGACAATATCGCGAATGAAATCGTTCGGGGCCGGCGCGGTCGGTTGGGTGGGCTCAACGGTCATAACATTTAAAAATGCGGGACGGTTTTGCCGAGGCAACGCCGCAGTTTCCGCCTGGGATCAACGCTTCCGGCGAAAAGGAGCGGTGGACTGCGCGGGCAGGGCGCCATCGGCGGCCATTTCGCGCAGCAGGCTCGATAAGTAAGGGATGAGCTGTTTTTTGCGGCTCACGATACCGGGGAGATCAAAGATCTCGTCCTGTTCCACATGGGCATAGGAAATCCGCTGGATAAGGCCGGCGTCGCCTTTGGCTATGAGCAGGGAGTTCTGGGTGTTGATGTCGGTGACAAGCAGGCAAGTGAAGGCAAGCCGCTCCTCGGTGCGCAGATCGGCCAGGGCCTCCGCGATGCCCTTGGCGTGCTGCCAGAAGTTGCCGAAACCGAGTTCTTCCACTTGGGAGACGGCGAAACGCACGCCTTCTTCCTCGTAAATCTTGAAGTCGGAACGCACGACCTTTTCCGGAGGGTTGGCGAGAATGACGGAGCCCGAGCTGAAAATTTCGTCCGCGAGCTTGCGTGAATCCACGCCGGCGATTTTTGAAAGCCAAGTGAGGATGGCGCCATCCTTGGGCGTGGTGGTCGGACTGTTGAGATGCAGGGTATCAGAGATGAGGCCGGACATCATAATGCCCGCAATGGAGGCCGAAGGTTGGAGGCCCTCCCGGCGGAAGAGGTCGGCGACGATGGTGCAGGTAGAGCCCACGGGTTCATTGATAAACAGAATAGGCTGCTGGGTGTTGAGCGCACCCAAGCGGTGGTGGTCGATGATCTCGGCGATGGTCACCTCGTCGGCGCCGCTGACAGCCTGCGTGAGTTCATTGTGATCCACGAGGACGAGGCGGGTGGCGACGGGTTTGAGCAGGTCGCTTTTGGTGAGGATGCCCTGCAAGCTGCCATCTTCACCGGTGACCATGAGGGCATGCGCTGACGAGGGGCCGAATTTCTTGCGCATGTCAGCCACCCGCGCATCGGCGTTGACCGTGGCGAACCCGCGGTCGATGACGCGGTCCAGGGTCGAGGCAGTGCGGATGATCCAGGCCGTCGTCGCGGTGTCGTAGGTGCTGGTAAGAATGCTGACCCCATGGTCACGGGCGCGGGCCACGACATCATCCTTGATCGGCAAATTGCCACTGATGACCAGGGCTCGGGCGCCGAGTTCGATCGCACGCAATTGCACATCTTGGCGGTCGCCGACAATGATGATGGACTGGGCCGGGGAGATTTTTTCGCGTTCGGAGATTTTCCAGAAAGTGCGGATGTCCATCGCGCCGATGCGGATGAACAGTTCCTCGATGCGGTGTTCATCGGCCAGATGACTGACATGGGCATTGAGCGCGCGGACGATGTGCGCCAAGCTGGTGCGGACTTGGCGCATCAGGCGTGGTTCACTGATGCGCGGCATGAAAAAGCCGCCCATCTGGGCGAGGGAGACGGTGCCGACAATACGCCGTTCGGGCGTGGTGACGGGCAGGACGCTGATGCCATGACGGTCAAGCAGTTCGAGGGCTTCGGCGCAGGTCGCATTTTCGGTGACCGAGACCACGTCGTTGATCATGAGATCGCGCACACGGGGATTCACGTCGCTCAGATAGACGGGCAGTGGCTGGTTGAAGCGCTGCAAGATCGTATCGATGCGTGCATTCGAGTTGCCGCAACGGGCGGCGACATAGCCAAGATCGCCATGCTGTTCCTTGAACGCAGCATACGCGATGGCCGAGCAAATGGCATCAGCATCGGGATTTTTATGACCGATGATATAAGTGGTGTTGGCGGCGGGCGCAGAGGCGGCGGTCGTCATGGCGAGTTGGTGACATTGCACACTGGGTGCTGTCGGGGGAAGCGGAAAGCAAAAGCCCGCCTGAATTAACCGGGCTGGAACGGAAGCGAGGCGATGGGTTGAGGAGCCTTACGGCCCTTGGACGGCGGGTGTGCCTGTGGGGGAACCCGTGCCGGAGCCTGCAGTGCCCCAGACCCGGGCGGAAAGGGCAGGATTGGCGGCATTGTAGGGAATAGCCTCGAGAATGTTGTCGGTCGGCCGGCCGGTGCGGTTGGAAATGAACTTGTTGGTCGCGGTATTCGGGTAGAACTGGACGTTGCCGCCGAGGTAGGCCACGTAGCCGCCTGCGTCCTTATAAACCCCGGTAACAGGATCCCACGTGCCGTCGGGCCGTAATCCGCGCGTGAAAAGTATGGGGGTCGTGGGCGGGTCACCCATTTTCACGCCACCAACGAATTCGACGCTCAATGAACGGTCTGTGATGAAACTGGGATCTAGTTGCGTGCGTGAGTCCGGACTAATAATCGCCGTCGGATACACGCCGGAAAAGAGTGGATCGTTTTTGGCGTAATAGAAACTCGGGTCGGTGAGGATGCCAGTGCGAGCGAGAATACCCGGCCAGAGGAAAACTCGCTCAGCGGCACTGAGGACAGTAACGGGAGTATTATTGGGATCAGGCAGGCGGTCGTTGTTGTCGCCCGCATAGATCATGGCGGCCTTGACGATCTCGCGGAGATTGTTCGCATCCACGGCGCGTTGGGCCTTTTCCCGCACGGTGCCAACCGTCGGAATGATGATGGCGGCCAAGATGCCAATGATGGCGATGACGGTCAGCAGTTCGATCAGGGTGAAACCTGCGGAAGGGCGGCGATACTCGGGGTTCATATATTGCCGGGGAACACGGCCAGCCTCCGCGCAATTGGGCTGTAATTCAACCCGAATTTGCCGCGCCAGACTGGACAAAAGTTGCCGGGGCCTTGTAACGTGACCACCCGATGAAAATTTACCTCGATGGAAAGTTTGTCGACGACGCTGACGCCAAGGTTTCCGTGTTTGATCACGGCCTGCTCTATGGCGACGGGGTCTTCGAGGGTATCCGCCTCTACGGCGGTAATGTTTTCCGCCTCGACGAGCATTTGGAGCGCTTGGAGTATTCGGCCAAGGCCATCCTACTTAAGCTACCGCTCACCCGCCAAGAACTGAGCGATGTCACCTGCGAGACCTGCCGGTTGAACAACCTCAAGGATGCCTACATCCGCCTCGTGGTGACGCGTGGCGTGGGTGACTTGGGTCTGGCGCCTTGGCTGTGCGCGAAGCCGTCGATTTTTGTCATCGCCAGCAAAATTTCCCTCTACCCGCAGGAGCACTACGACAATGGCTTGGCCATCGTCACGGTGCCGACTCGCCGGATCAATCCGGCCGCATTGCCGCCGACCATCAAATCGCTGAATTACCTGAACAACATCCTCGGCAAGATCGAGGCGAAGCAGTTCGGCGCGCTTGAGGCCATCATGCTCAACGATCAGGGTTACATCGCGGAATGCACCGCCGATAATATTTTCACCGTGCACAAGGGAGAGATTTTTACCCCCGCGGCATCGCAAGGTGCCCTCAAGGGCATTACCCGCGGCACGATCTTCGATATCGCGAAGGAACTGAACGTCCCAATGCGTGAAATGGACATGACGCGCTACGATGTTTGGGTGGCCGATGAGTGTTTCCTGACTGGCACGGGGGCCGAGGTCATTCCGGTGACCAAGCTCGACGGCCGCGAGATTGGCACAGGCAAGCCCGGCCCGATCACCCAGAAAGTGCTCACCTCCTTCCGTCGGCGCGTCCTTATCGAAGGCACCAAAATTTGATTCTGTTCACTTGTGCGCGGCCCCTTGAACGTGCCACGTTGGCGCGTTTTTACGACTGGGGTGTGCGATCACGGCGCAGTGGCACCACGCTACTTCCCGCACTTGCCAGCGACGGCAGGTGTGGCATTGTTTCTGCATAGCAATCAACGATTCCCATGGCCAACCCGCTCAAATGTGACCTTTGCCCAAAGCCCGCGACCGTGCACCTGACTCAGATAGTGAACAACAAGGTGCACAAGGTGGACCTGTGCGAAGAGTGCGCGCAGGCCAAGGGCGTGACGGATCCCAGTGGTTTTTCACTGGCAGATCTCCTCCTCAAGGCCTCGCTCAACCCCGAGCCGGCCGCTGCGGCGGGCGTGCGCTGCGAGCAGTGCGGCTTCACCCAAGCTGATTTCAAGAAGCACGGACGTTTTGGCTGTGCGCGGTGCTACGAGACCTTCAAAGGTGTGGTCGAGCCAATGCTCGACAGCATGCACAAGGGCTCCACCCACATCGGCAAGGTGCCGCAGAAAGCCCTCGCCCGTAAATCTCTCTACGATCGTTTAACCAAACTCGAGCTCGACCTCACTGACGCGATTAAAACCGAACGCTATGAGGACGCCGCCCGCTGCCGTGATGAAATCCACCAAGTCAAACAAACCGTCGGGCAAAAGCCGCCGCGTTGAACCCATGACCGTTGCCTCGCTCATCGACACGCCCTCGGAACTAACCGATGCGTCGAACAGCAAGACGGCGATTGTCCTGATGACCCGCATCCGCCTGGCCCGCAACCTGGCGGGCGTGTCTTTTCCCGGCTGGGCGAAGCCGGCGCAACGCGACGACGTGCTTGAACAGTGCCGGGCCGCAGTGGCGGCGACCGCGCCCATGAAGCGTTGCCTCAGCACGACCATCGGCGAGCTCAGTGAGCTTGAGAAGCAGATCTTGGTCGAACGGCATCTCATCAGCCGCGAACTCAGCGGATCAAAACACGGCGCGGGTATCGTCATCAGCAAGGACCAAGCCTTTTCCGTGATGGTCAACGAAGAGGACCACCTGCGCATTCAAGTGCTCCGTTCGGGTTTTCAACTCAAGAAGGCGTGGAACTCCATCAATGAACTAGACTCAGCGCTTGAGGAACAGCTCGACTACGCTTTTTCGCCGACGCTCGGTTATCTCACCGCGTGCCCGACCAATCTCGGCACCGGTATGCGGGCCTCGGCCATGATGCATCTGCCGGCGCTCGTGATTGCCGGCCAGATGGAAAAGGTCGTGCGCGCAGTCAACCAGCTTGGCATGGTCGTGCGCGGGCTTTTTGGCGAAGGCTCCGATGCCAGCGGCAGTATTTTCCAGATTTCCAACCAGACGACGCTTGGTGAATCGGAAGAGGAAATCATCAAACGACTCGGCAGTGTGCTGAACACCATTATTGAGCATGAGCTGAATGCGCGGGAAAAACTGTTGGAAGCCGACGCCGGCAAGGTCTTCGACAAGATCGGCCGCGCGTATGGCATCCTGCAGAACAGTCATCTGCTCAGCTCCAGCGAGGCGATGAACCTGCTCTCACTCATCCGTCTGGGCATTGACCTCGCCGTCTACCCGGAAGCGAGTCGTCCCCTGGTGGACCGGCTCTTCATCGAGGCCCAGCCGGGGCACCTGCAACACGCCCAGAAAGGCGAATTCGAGCCCGGACAGCGGGATTTGCTTCGGGCCGTGAGGTTGCGTGAGGAATTTGCCAATTTCATCCGTCCGGATTTCACTTTTACCTCCACTGGAAAAAACTGATAGTTTACCCACTTTAAAACATGTCCCAGGAACCAATGAACAACTTCACGCCACGCGCCCAGCAGGTGCTGGCGCTGGCTCGCAAGGAAGCCGACCGCTTCCATCATAACTATGTCGGCACCGAGCACATTCTGCTGGGGCTGATCAAGCTGGGCCAAGGCGTCGCGGTGAGCGTGCTCCAGAAGATGGGGCTCGACCTTGAGACCGTCCGGGCCGCCGTGGAAAAGCAGGTGGGCACCGGCCAGGAAACCAAAACGCCCGGCAGCATTCCTTACACGCCGCGGGTAAAAAAGGTGCTGGCACTCGCTGGTAAAGAGGCGAAGACCCTGAATCACTCCTACGTCGGCACCGAGCACATCCTGCTCGGGTTGCTGCGTGAAGGCGAGGGCGTGGCCGCCCGCGTGCTCAAGTCGCTCGAAATCGACATCGAGCGCACCCGCAATGAAATCTTGCGCGAACTTGATCCGCAGTTCTCGGCCGGTGAACAAGGCGGTGGCGAAGAAGCCGCGGCGGGCAATCCGCAGCGCGGGGGCGCGCAGTCTGAGGACAAAAAAGAGGTCAAGACGCCTGCTTTGAAAGCGTTTGGTCGTGACCTCACCGAGCTCGCGCGCAAGAGCGAGATGGATCCGGTCGTGGGCCGGAAAAACGAGATCCGCCGCGTCATTCAGATCCTGTGCCGCCGCTCCAAGAACAATCCCGTGCTTATCGGTGAAGCCGGCGTGGGCAAGACCGCCATTGTCGAGGGCCTCGCCCAGGAAATCGCCGCGGGTAATGTGCCGGAGATTCTACTCGAGAAAAAGGTCATCACACTTGACCTCGCACTCATGGTTGCGGGCACAAAATACCGCGGCCAGTTTGAGGAGCGCATCAAGGCCGTCATGGACGAAATTAAACGCGCCAAAAACATCATCCTCTTTATTGACGAGATGCACACCATCGTCGGTGCTGGCGCGGCCGAAGGCGCGATGGACGCATCGAATATTTTCAAGCCTGCACTATCCCGCGGTGAGCTGCAGTGCATCGGGGCGACGACGCTCAACGAATATCGCAAATATATCGAAAAGGACTCCGCACTGGATCGGCGCTTTCAATCCGTGAAGGTCGAGGCGCCCTCGGTTGATGACACCATCCTGATTCTCAAGGGCATCCGCTCCAAATATGAGGACCACCACAAGGCAGTCTTTACCGACAAGTCCATCGAGGCGGCGGCCAAGCTCTCGGACCGCTACATCACTGGACGTTTCCTGCCGGACAAGGCCATCGATGTGATGGATGAGGCTGGTTCGCGTGCGCGCATCGCGGCACTCAGCCGTCCGCCGAACATCGAGGACCTCAGCAAGGAAATCGAAGCGGTTTGTGCGCAGAAGGAGAAGGCCATTGCCGAGCAACATTTCGAGGAAGCAGCCAAGTTCCGCGACCAAGAAAAACAGCTGCGCGCGAAACAAGAGATCGTAACCGAAGAGTGGCGCAAGGCACGTGAAGAGAAGCGCGTGACCATTGACGATGATCTGATGATGCACGTCGTTGCCGACTGGACGGGAATTCCACTCAGTCGCATGGAAAAGAAGGAAAGCGAAAAACTGCTTTCGATGGAGGCCGAGATCCAGAAAGTGGTTATCGGCCAGCAACTCGCCGCCTCCGCCATTGCCCGGGCACTGCGCCGTTCACGGGCAGATCTCAAGGATCCGCGCCGTCCGATCGGCTCCTTCATGTTTGTCGGCCCGACTGGGGTCGGTAAAACCGAGACGGCCAAGCAACTGGCCGCGCAAATGTTCGGCAATCAGGACGCGATCATCCAGATCGACATGTCCGAATACATGGAGAAGTTCGCGGTCTCGCGTCTCGTCGGTTCGCCTCCCGGATATGTCGGCTACGACGAGGGCGGCCAGCTCACCGAAGCGGTGCGACGCAAGCCGTATGCCGTGGTGCTGTTCGACGAAGTCGAGAAGGCCCATCCGGATGTCATCCAGATTCTCCTGCAGATCCTCGAGGACGGACGTCTGACCGATTCACTCGGGCGCTCCGTGGATTTCCGGAATACCATCATCATCATGACCTCGAATGTCGGCGCCCAATTGCTGCAGCGTCAGACCTCGATGGGCTTTGCCGCCGCCGCGGCAAATTTCAATGATGCCGAAAAGATGCGCGAAAAGGTGCTCGAAGAAGCCAAACGCATTTTCAAACCAGAGTTTCTCAACCGTATTTCGGATATCATCTTCTTCCGGCCGCTCGACAAGGACGACTTGGTGAAAATCATCGAGCTGGAGTTGACGAAATTTGCCCAGCGTTTGGCTGAGCGGAAAATCACCCTCGAGTTTACGCCGGAGTCGAAGGCCCTGCCTATCGACAAGGGAAATGACGAAAAATACGGCGGCAGACCGTAGCGCGGGGC
>JAGNQV010000297.1 GCA_017988885.1 Opitutaceae bacterium
GTGCCGACCGGATCGCCGATGTGGTCGGGAGAGTATGTGCTGGATTACAATGCGCAGCAGGTCTTCTGGGCGACTTTCTCAAGCAATCGGCTGGAGAACAATTTGCCCTACGCCGACATGATTGACTTGATTTTACCGGTGGCGCGGAATTGGGCGCGAGATTTCTATCAATTACCGGGGGCGTTTATCGCTCAGCGGCATTGGCCGGTGGCGACTCCGTCAATTCCGGTGCCGTGGTTTGGCTGGGGCAACCATCAGTCGCCGGGCCCATGGGCGATCCAAGGATTGTGGTGGCACTATCTTTATTCGATGGACCGGGAGTTTCTGCGGACGCGGGCCTTTGGTCCGATTAAAGCGGTCGTCGAGTTCATGAACGCCTACTTGCGCAGGGCGGATGCGCACGGATCAGCTGCGCCATGGCAGGATGATAAATTCCACATTCATCCCACCCAGTCGCCGGAGATTTGGCCGGAGCATTTCGGCGAAGCCTTGTTCAGTGATGCGATTGCCGATCTCGCGCTGACAAAATTCTTGTTCAAGGCCTACCTACAGGCGTGCGACGAGCTCAGGATCGGGGCAGAAGAATCGGCGTTGATGACGGAGGTGCGGGAGATTCTCGCACATTTCCCCGCCTACCCGGTGAAGCAGAGTCCACGTGGTGGAGAAGTATGGGTGGATGTGGTCGGCGCGACGCCTGACGCGATTTACAATGTGCCCAATCCACTTATGCCGGTTTTTCCGGGCGAAGAGCATGGCTTGCATTCGTCGGCCGAAGTGCGCGCGCTGGCGGCCAACACTTGGCGCAACCAACAGAACGAGGGCGGCAATGAGCTGGTATTCCTGAATCTGCAGGGCGCGCGGCTGGGGTTGCTGGATTTGGAAAAGTTCAAGCGCCAGTTGCGGTATTGCCAGTTGGGAAACAGCACCTTCACCGACATGGCGCTGCAAACGGGTGGGCGTTACGACGACAACACGCCGCGTGATTTCATGAAGCCATTGGGGGTCTGGGTGGAAAACTTTGCGCTCCCAGTAGTGATCAACGAATGCCTGTTGCAGAGCTACACCGGCGAACTGCGGATCTTTCCTCATTGGAAAAAATCTAACGGAAATGCCCAGTTCCAATCACTACGGGCCGTGGGGGCGTTTCTGGTCAGCGCCAGATTTCAGGCCGGCAGGGTAGAATGGGTGCGCATCACTTCCGAAGCCGGTGAAGCGTTGCGACTGTTCAGTCCTTGGCGACACGGACTGATCGTAAGTCGGCGTGGTTCGCGAGAAAAGCTAAGAGGGCGGCACCTTGAATTGATAACGCGCGCAGGGGAAACGCTAGAGTTGACGGAACGCTGAACGAAGCTTCGCTCTACAAATCGTAGTGGCAGGCGATTTGCTGGCCGGGCTCTCCGGTGTCACGGAGCAGGGGCATTTCGACTTTGCAGCGGTCGGTGGCGTGTGGACAACGGGGGTGGAAGGCGCAGCCGGTCGGGGGATTGATCGGCGAGGGCACGTCGCCCTGGAGGACGATGCGTTGTTTTTTCTTTGACGGGTCAGGCGTCGGAATCGCCGAGATGAGGGCGCGGGTGTAGGGGTGCTTGGGGGAAAGATAAACCGTGTCAGCCTTCGCGATTTCGACGATGCGGCCGAGATACATGATGGCGATGCGGTCGGAAACGTGCTTCACGACCGCAAGGTTGTGGGCGATGAAAACATAGCTGAGGCCCATCTCGCGCTGCAGGTCGAGCATGAGGTTAAGCACCTGACTCTGGATGGAGACATCCAGCGCGCTCACGGGTTCGTCGCAAACAATGAGTTTGGGTTCAAGCGCGATGGCGCGGGCGATGCCGATGCGCTGGCGCTGGCCGCCGGAGAACTCGAAGGGGAAGCGCTCGGCGGCATTGGCGGGCAGGCCGACCTTGGCGAGGAGTTCCTGCACGCGGGTCCGGCGCCAAGCATCGTCGCCCAGCCGGTGGATGAGAAACGGCTCGGCAACGATATCGCCCACGGTGTGACGCGAATTGAGCGATTCGACCGGATCCTGAAAAATCATCTGGAGCTGGCGGCGGTGAGCCTTGAGCGCGGCACCACGTTCGTGCGCGAGGTCAGCACCTTGAAAAATAATCCGGCCGGCGGTGGGCTGGTGCAGGCGCACGATACATTTGCCCAGCGTGGATTTGCCACAGCCAGATTCGCCGACGAGGCCAAGGGTTTCGCCGGGCGCGACGGTGAGGTTGACGCCATCCACGGCCCGGCAGCTTTTCTTGGCGCGCAAAAGGATGCCTTCGCGCACTGGGAAATGCATTTGCAGATCCTGCACGTTGAGCAACGGAGCGGCGGAAGGAGTAGCGGCGGAAGTGCTCATGCAGAGTAGGCGGGAAGTTCGCGCCAACGATGGCAGGCGACGTGATGGCCGGCGGCGACTGGTTCGAGCGTCGGGGCTTGGGCGCAGATGGCGGCGCGGTAGGGACAGCGGTTTTGGAAGCGGCAGCCCACAGGCATGTCGGCCAGACTGGGCACCATGCCCTCGATGACCTTGAGGCGTGTCTTGCGCTGGTGTTCAAGGCGTGGAATGGAATCCAGCAGGCCGCGGGTGTAGGGATGGCTGGGTGCGGCGAAAATGCGTTCCACGGGTCCCGTTTCGGCCACCTGACCCGCATACATGACCACGACATCATCGCACATTTCGGCAATGACACCGAGATCATGAGTGATGAGGACGATAGCCATGCCCATCT
>JAGNQV010000298.1 GCA_017988885.1 Opitutaceae bacterium
GCGCACAGCTCGTGCGGCGGGCGGTGGAGTTTGTGCGGGCGCAATCCGACCGGCCGCTGGCGCTCGCGGATGTGGCACACGCCGTGCATGTGTCGCCGAATTATCTGACGGGGCTTTTCCGCGCGGAAACAGGCACGCCGCTGGGGCGGTTCATCCTCGCCGAGCGCATTGCCGGCGCCCAGAAAAAGCTCCGCCAGCCGGCGGCCAGTGTGAAGGCGGTGGCGCTGGAGCTGGGTTTTGCAGATCCGTTTACCTTCAGCCGGGCGTTCAAGCGCGTGACCGGCCGGGCACCGCGGGCCTGGCTCGCGGGGAGCTGAACGATTTATATGGCGTTGCCGGAAAGCGGGTCGTTAAGACGGGGCGGTTGAATCCCTGTCAGCTTTCCACCTAATTCTATGGAGCAGAAATTTGAACGCCCCTTTCCCGCGCTAACCCCGGCACAGCGCTATCACCTTGAAATCCACGGCTACGTGGTGGTGCCGGGCGTGCTCAGCGCCGACGAGTGCGGGACGATCAAGGAGGCTCTGCAGCGCCTGAAGGGTGCAATCCGCGCGCGCCGGCCGGAGGCGCAAAGGACGCCGGACGAGGCGCGCTTTCTTACCGACCTGCCGCATCACGTTTTCATGGGGCCGCTCCGACAGTCGGACCCGGTCTTCACGGCTTACGCGACGCATCCGCGACTGGTGGGAATGGCGGAGGAGTTGATTGGCGGCGAGGCCCGCATCGTCGAGTTGAATGCGCACATCAACTCGCGCAACCCGGCGGATAAGGGCAACGAGCCGCCGCAGTTTGGTTTTCACAACGGCATTGATGTGCCCTATGGCGGCCACACGAAACAGGGCCTGTTTCACTGCAGTTTCGTCAAGACCCTCACCAACCTGACCGAGCTGGGGCCGGATGACGGTGGCACGGTGGTGGTCGCGGGCAGCCACAAGCTTGATCTGCCCGTCGAGGAGATGGTGGCTTGCGCCTACGCCGATCCTTCGCTCATCCATCAGGTGGTGGCGCCGGCGGGTTCGACGCTGCTCTTCGCCGAGACGCTGGTGCACGCGACCGGCCGCATCCGCAGCGAACGCGAGCGCGCCATCATCGTCTGCGGCTACGGCACGCGGCTGTTTCCCTATTGGGATGGCGGCGAGCTGTCGCCGGAATTTGTCGCGCAAATCCCGCCGCAACTGCAGACCCTGTTTCTCGGCAAGGCCCATTGGACCCGCGAGCCGCGCTACCGCACGCTCGGGCAAGCGGTGGATCCGCGCAAATTTACCCTGGCCGATGCGTGGCTTCCCCGACTGGACAAGAAGCCCAAGGCGCGCGCAGCAAAGAAGCGTTCGCGCTGATCCGGCAGCGCCGGCGATCTCCGCCGGCGTTCAACCCCAGCGGGCCTCGGGCGGATCAAAGAGGAAACCGTGGAAAAATTTTCGCTGTGCTGGCGAGAGCAGATGGTTGTAGAACTCCTTCGGGTAGCCCCAATGCTCCTGCGACGCGATCATCCACGGATGTTCGTAAGCATAGTAAAGCATCGTGCGGCGATGATGCGGTGAGGCGAAAGCGGCCGCGGTGTGCCACACTGCATTGTGGAACAGGATGACGCTGCCGGCCGGCGCGCAGACTTGGATCGCGTCGGGAAAAGAATCGTGGCGCTGCATGGCCGCGGGCGAGGGCAGCGCGCGAGTTAGGTGGCTGCCGGGCACGAGGGTGAGGTTGCCGTTGCCCGGCGCGGTCATGTCGGTCAGGTAATAGCCGAGCTTGAGCTGGAGCAGCGGGATCGGGTGGCCGAGATTGCGGAACCCGTCGTCGTGGCCATCGATGTGCCAACCGCCTTGGCGCGACATGAAATCGGCCCCGCGTTCGATGATGGCGTCGGAGGCGCAGTGGTGGGGCTTGGGATTCAGCAGCCCGTGGACATAGGGCATGAGCGCGGGCCAGTCGAGCAGCTGGAGAAAAAGCGGATCATCGCCGAGAATGTAGAAAAAACGGGTGCTGTTTTCGCCGGTGATTTGGGTGAACCCAGTCTGCGGCGCGGCGTTGCGCACCTGCTCGCGGCGTTGGGCGGCCGTGCGATCGAGGGCGGTGAGCAACCGGCTGACGTGATCGGGGGCGAGAAAGTTCTCGAGCACAAGGTAACCGGTTTGCTCGAAAAGCGCCCGTTCGGCAGCGGAGAGCACGGGAGGGGTGACGGTCGCGGGGTTAGCCATTAATGGGTGGGGTGCGGCGTCATCCATGCCCTGCATGGCGGTCGAGGCAAGCGCCGCTCACGGGGCGTAAGTTTCGACATGGCTTCGTAAGGCCGGCCATTCCCAAGGGCGGCCGGATGTGCTAGGCTGGTGCCACCATGAGTTCCACCATCGCCCCCGCCGCTTCGAAACTCGCCCTGCTGGGCGGCACTGCCGTCGGCAAGATCACGTATCCCAAATTCCCCACGTTCTCCGAACGCGCCCTGGCGCGCACGACGGAGATGTTGCGCGACGGCAAGTTGTATGGCCTCGGCAAGAAGCACATTCCGGAAATCGGCGAGGCGGAGCAGGTCATTTCCAACTATCACGGCGGCCGGCATGTGCTCGCGACGAGCTCGGGACACTCCGCGCTGCAATCGGCGCTGGCCGGCCTGGAAATTTGCGGCGGCGACGAGGTGATCACGACGCCCTACACGTGGGGGGCGTCGATCTCGTGCATCCTCCACCAGAACGCGATTCCGGTCTTCGTGGATGTGGAGCGCG
>JAGNQV010000299.1 GCA_017988885.1 Opitutaceae bacterium
GGGTTGGCCGCTTTGAAATGCCGGAAAACCGCGTCGTGCCGGTTGGCTTGCACGCGGCGGAAATAATGCCGCGCATGGTGCGGATGAATGCCCGAGGCCGCTCCCAGCAGCAGCGAAGCCGTGCCTTCGGGTTTGACGCACGTCACGCGGGCGGCCGGGCGGATGCCAAGCGTGTGCGCCACCGCGGCGTTGGCCGCGCGGCAGAGCGCGGCGCCGCGTTCCAGGACCGCCGGATCGAACAGAATCTCCGGGTTGTCCATGAACCCACAGATCGATACCCCGAGCAGCGCATCGTGCTCGTTGAGCCAGCGCGTCACCGGCCCGAGGTAGCGCATGTCGGTATAGGCCGCCTGCAACGTGCCGATCACCGCCGCGTGAATGCACGCCACGTAAAAATCATTCGCCGAACGCAGCGCCGCCCCGTTGATCGTGCTGAGATTGCACATCTGCCAGCCGCTGAGCCGCACCGCGCCGTCCAACGCTCCCGCAAAGCCCAGCCGCCGCAGCTCCGCCGCGTCGTCGTCGTTCAGTGGTCCTTCAATCACCGGATGCAGCCCGATCTCACAGCACGGATTGCAGCCATGATCGGGATGATCCGAGAAATAAAAGCCCGGCTCGCCAAACTCCTTCTGCGCGTTGAACAGCTTGCGGAACAGCGAGTCGTCCGCGCTCTTGCGCGGCACCACCGCCGAGTTGTTCGAGGCTGAACGCTGCGGGTGATGCTCAAACCAGTTGCCCGTCTTCGCGGTCATCATTTCCTCATCATCGGGCGAAAACAGGCAGATGGTGGCGGAGCGGCGGATCCCCCCGCTGAGCACCGCCCGCGCAATAAACATGCAGATATCGTAAACCTCGATCGGCCGCAGCTTGCGCCCGGCCGCCGCTGTCAGAATTGCGTCCACCCGGTTCAACGCATGCTTGAGCGGCAAATGTCCCGGCGCCTTGCCGCCCGCCGTGACCAGCGGCGCGCCGCGCGGCCGGATTTGCGCGTAGTTGAACTCCACCTTGTGTCCTTCGAGATGACTGCGCAGCAAAGCGTGGAGGGCATCCGACCAACCCTCGATCGTATCGCCCACATCGTGGTGCTGGATCACCAGATCCATCTCCTCACCCCGCATCGGCAGCGATGGCAGGCGGTCCACATGATGCCGCTGCACCGAGAAACCGCAGCCCGTGCCCGCCAGCAGCAAAAAGAAATACTCGCGGAAAAATTCCACGCGATCGACCAGGCTGAACGAGCAGTTAAACAAACGTGCATGGTTGTCCAGCACGGCCGTGCCGCCGAACTGGAGTGAACGCATCGAGGGCAACACCCGCTTCTCCGTCACGGCCGCAAAGGCCCGGTCGATTGCGTCCTGCAAGGTCCCGCCGGTCAGCCACTCGGCCAAAAGTTCGGCCTCGGCCGGCGCCAGTTTTTCCGTCACCGGCCGCACCGGCTCACTGATTTTGGCCGCAAAAAAATTCCGGTGCATCGCCGCCACCCGGGCCACCGCCTCGGGGAAAATCTCCCGCCGGCCCAAGTCCTGCCGATACCGCGCATACTTGGCCATCGCGATGTAATCGCTCAGGCCGTTCTCACCGTGCGACTTTAGCCGCAGTTGCCGCTGCCGCTCGCGGTAGACGATGTAGCTGCGCGCCACGTCCCACTCGCCCTCGGCGGCGATCGCTTTTTCGACCAGATCCTGGATCTGCTCGATGCTCGGCCGCCGGCCCGCCCGGTAAAACAGCTCGGCCATGTGCTCGACGCGGCCCGCAATCAGATGCGCGCGACCAAAGGTCCCCACGTCCAGGCCGTAACGGGCACCCACTTCGTCGCGATGCGGATTGGCCGCGCCGTCGTGCGCTACGTCGTAAAAGGCCAGCGCGATCGCCCGCGCCACCTTGCCCGTATCCCACGCCACCGTGATCCCGTCGCGCTTGGCCACCAAGTGCTCCGGCGGCGTGATCACTGCATTGAAAAGGCGGTTCTGGGAACGGGGAAATGCAGTGGCAGTGGTCATGTTCACGGGGTGGAAAATGGTTTCGTCCACCTTACCTCCGATTCGACCTGAAAAACCATGACCTGCATCAAGGTTTTATCTTTTATCAGGCCAAAATATCGCGGCCCGGAAGCTGCTCTTTCATCCCGGTCCACCATGACCGAACGGCTTGCATGTCTCCGTGCATCCCAATTCATTGAGACAATGCCTCCTTCCCCCGCAGATCTAAAACTGGTCGGCCTCACAGGCACTTTGCGCTGCTGCCAGCTCTTCTCCGGGCTGACGGCGGAGGACATCACCGCCATCGCCGCGTTCGCCGTCTTGAAAAACCTGGCCCGCGACGAATACCTATTCCGGCAGGGCAATCCTTCGGAGGGTTTCTACGTGGTGCAGCGTGGCGCGATCAACATCCACCGCGTCAACCCCGCCGGCAAGGAACAGGTCATCCATGTTTTTCGCGCCGGTGAATCGCTCGCCGAAGCCGCCCTCGCCTCGCCCACGGGCTACCCCGCCGACGCCCGCGCCGTGGAGGCCAGCACGGTGCTGTTGATTCCCAAAACCCCGTTTCTCGAATTTATCGCCCGACGGCCGGATCTCGCTCTGCGCATGCTTGGCTCCATGAGCGCACATCTGCGCATCCTCGTCAGCATGCTCGACGACCTGACACTCAAGGACGTGGAGTCACGTCTGCTCAACTGGCTGCTCAAGCAGCGCCGTATCGCCAAGGACGACAC
>JAGNQV010000008.1 GCA_017988885.1 Opitutaceae bacterium
GCGCCCTCGCCCTGGTATTGGCCAACGATGGGCGCGCCGTGATACAGGACGAGGCGGGCGGCTGGTGGCGGATTTATGATTTCGTCGAGGGTGCCCACACCGTGGACCGCGTTACCAACGAGGCCGAGGCCCGCGAAGCCGCCATGGCCTTCGGCCAATTTCAAGCGCAGCTCGCCGACCTGCCCGGCGGCCGCCTGCAGGAAACCATTCCTAATTTCCATCACACCCGCAGCCGCTTCGAAAACTTTCGCCGCGCCGTGCAGGAGGACAAGGCCGGCCGCGCGGGTGAAGTGCGGGCCGACATCGATTTTGCGTTTACGCGCGAGGCCGACGCCGATGTGTTGCTCAAGCTCCTCGCCGAGGGCAAGGTTTCCGAGCGCGTCACGCACAACGACACCAAGATCAACAACGTGATGCTCGACGACGCGACACACCGCGCCGTCGCCGTCATCGATCTCGACACCGTGATGCCCGGCCTGCCGCTCTACGACTTCGGCGAGATGATGCGCACCTCCGCCAGCTCCACCGCCGAGGATGATCCCGTCGCGGAGAACATGCGCCTCATCGTGCCTTATTTCCGCGTGCTGGTGAACGGTTATCTCGATTCCGCCGTGGGTGCGGTCCTCAACGCCACCGAGCGCGCGCACCTTGGCTTCGCCGGCAAGCTCATGACCTACGAGAACGGCCTGCGCTTCCTCACCGACTACCTGCAGGGCGACACCTACTACAAGATCAAGCACCCGCGCCACAATCTCGACCGCTGCCGCACGCAGTTCGCCCTCGTCCGCAGCATCGAGGCGAACCAGGGCGAGATGAATCGCATCCTCGAGACGTTGAACACCTGATTTTCTTAACCACGAATGGATCCAAATTCATCCGAATGTCTGTCTTGGCCCCGGATTTGATTCGTGTCCATACGTGTCCATTCGTGGTTAACTTTCTCCCATGAAATTCTCCCGTCCTGAAGCCGATGTTTTTGTGCCCGCCGGTGGCGATGCCGACACCGCTCTCGCCCGGACCACGCACCTGTGCGTCATCGCCCATCAGGACGACATCGAGATCAATGCCTATCCGGCCGTCGCCGAGTGCTACGACCGGACCGATCGTTTTTTCACCGGTGTCGTCGTGACCAACGGCGCCGGCTCCCCGCGCAGCGGTGTTTTCGCCAACCACACCGACGAGCAGATGAAACGGGTGCGCATCGAGGAGCAGCGCACCGCCGCCCGCTTGGGCAAATATAACCTGCAGCTCCAGCTCGCGCACCCCAGCGTCGATGTCAAAAAATCCGGCCACGTCGGTGTGCAGTCCGACCTGCGCGCGATTTTTTCCGCCTGCCGGCCGCAGACCGTCTATCTGCACCAGCCCCTCGACAAACACGACACGCACGTTGCCGTGCTGCTGCGCTCGCTCGAGGCGATTCGCTCCCTGCCCAAGGCTCACCGCCCGGCCCGCGTGCTCGGCGTCGAGGCATGGCGCGGACTCGACTGGCTCATGGATGATGAAAAAGTCGCGATGGATTGCAGCGCCCATCCCGAACTCGCGCTCAAGCTCATCCAGGTCTTCGCCTCCCAGGTCGTCGGTGGCAAACGCTACGACACCGCCTCGCTCGGCCGTCGCCAGGCCAACGCCACCTTCCACTCCTCGCACTCTACGGACAAATTCACCGAAGTCGCGTGGGCGGTTGATCTCACCCCGCTTGTCGCGGATGACACCCTCTCCGTCGAAGCCTTCACCCTTGCCCGTATCGAGAAGCTTCGCGCCGATGTCGCCGCCCGGTTAAAAAACCTGCTCTGAGTCGAACTCATACCAAGCGCCCGTTGATTTTGTTCATTTAAACGAGTGCTGGCGGTTTAAGGCATTAGGTGGACCGTCACGTCCCTGTGCCGGTGGGTAGGTTCGCCGCGCAGTGGGATCTGCGCCATCACAGAGAGATGGGATTGAATCCGTGCCAATCCGTGTGATCCGTGGATAAAGTCCGAAAATATGAGGGAATTGGTGGCCCAAGCCAACCTTGCAACCTTACGGCAAGACTCTATCCTGTGACCATGAGCATCGCTGAACTTCGCAAGTTATCGCCGGCCGAAAAACTTGAGATCATCGAGACGCTTTGGAGCGACCTCGCCGCCGCCGATGAATCGTTTCCCAGCCCCGTCTGGCATGAAACTGAACTGCGGAAAACCGAGACCGAGTTCGCTAATGGTCAGGTCGAAGCCATCGACTGGGAGACCGCCAAGCTGGAGCTCAAAAAACGCTGTGAATGAAAATTCGTATCCTCAAGTCCGCGCTAGAAGATTTGGTCGCGGCCCGGGGGTTTTACGACCAACAACAAGCCGGTGTGGGCAGCTACTTTTTTGCCAGCCTGTTTTCCGAAATAGATTCGCTCGCGATTAATGCGGGCATTCACCCGATCCGGCTGGGCTATCATCGCCTCTTGGCGAGGCGATTTCCCTACGCCGTTTATTACCGGCTATCCGGCTCCGAAGTCCTCGTCTATCGCGTCCTCGATTGCCGGCGGGATCCAAACTGGATTCGCCGCGCACTGCGGTAAAACCTCACGAAAGCCGGCACGGCCACTTATTATCGGCAACGAGCTGCTCAGCCCAACATGGGCGCCTTTCTAAACTGGATTAATCCGAGCGTTCTCGGCAACACTGACTAAATCCGCGAATCTCCATTTCGAAGTTTCAGCATTCTAAAAAAATGATTCCTTCCGCACCGGCGTCGAAGACCACGCTCTTTCTCACGTGGTTTTCAGTGCTTATCGGTTCAGCTCTACCGGAACTAGCTTTGGGTTTTCGATACCCTTTGGATGCACTGCACTGGCTGGCGTTAAGCAAAGCCGCTTTGTTAATCGGTGCTCTATTTCTAACTTTCCCAATGCGGAATTTTCGCCCGCTAAGGCTACTTTTAATTGTCCTGCTTACGATTCACGCCGCGACCGGTGTATTTGGGTCCGTCGTATCTTCCGGATATTGGAAGGAGCTGATGCGTGGAATTGAAAATCCTTTCATTCGCACCCTGCTGAACGTGCAGTTTGTTCGGGTTGGTGTTGCCTTGATCGTAGTCGCCGCACTCTTGGTTATTTTCCGGTCTCCATCCCGCTTCTTTCTCGTTCGCGGACATATGGGGGCGACGGCATCGCGTGTCGCTTGGCTTGGAATTTCCGGTGCGGGTGGTTGGAACCGCCTTGGGCTTATCCTTACAGCCATACTTAGTCTTGGCACACTTGCATTCCTCGCCAGCGCGATGCGTCCGGCCTTTGTCGCGCTGCCCAACCTTATTTCGATGCTGCCGGCTATCATCTTATTCGCCGCCACTAACGCCCTCGGTGAAGAGATTATCTACCGTCTCGCGCTGCTTGCACCTATGGCCAATTTGGCCCCCACCGGACAGGCTATGATAATGAGTGCGACCTACTTTGGATTAGCACACTACTACGGAATACCTTCAGGATCACTCGGCGTCGTAATGGCGGGATTTCTGGGATGGCTGGCTTGTCGATCTGTAGTAGACACAAAGGGAGTCGCTTGGGCGTTCATCCTGCATTTCGTGCAGGATATTTGGATCTTCTGGTTCATGGCCGCCATGTTCTCGCTGCATAAAGCCTGAAGCATCGAACTGACAGCGAAGCCAATTCCAAGAGTGTCTCCGCACCAGTCTATTTTAGCTCATCCAGTATGGGTGTAGTGCAGTCAAAACGCCGTTTCTCACAGTGGCGTGAAAACTCCGTCCGATAATACACGCCTTAGCCTGCGCATGTTTTCTCCGCGGCGTAAGCACGGGCGAGCAAAACTACCGGGTGGACAACCTCCGTGGTGGCATCGCCACTCTGTCGCAGTCCGTTTTGGATCTGCAGATGGCAGCCGGGATTGCCTGTCGCAACAATCGTCGCGCCAGTTGCCTTAAGGTGACCCACCTTGCGCTCCTGCAACCAGCCCGCTGTCTTCGGTTGCGTGATATTATAAATGCCCGCGCTGCCGCAGCACCAAGTCGCCTCGGCGCATTCGCGCAGCTCCACCCCCGGCAGGGCTTTCAGGATTTCCCGCGGCTGCGCGCTGATTTTCTGCCCGTGGCAGAGGTGGCAGGCCTCGTGATACGTCAGCGCCACGGGCGCTGACGTATCACGAACGCCCAACGCTGAACACCCAACGCCCAACGTCGAAGTTCCGAACTCCGCCTGCGGCGCCTTATCCTTGGAAGTTGGAAGTTCGGCGTTGGATGTTGGACGTTCTGCGACAGCAGCAGGGTGGCGGAAGCCGATTTCGACGAGCCACTGCGAAATATCCTTCACCTTGCGCGACCATTCGACCGCACGGCCGGCATAGACCGGATCGTCCGCCAACACATGGTCATAATGCTTCAGGTGCGAGCCGCAGCCGGCGGCGTTGGTGATGATGGCGTCGAACTCCGCCGGATTGATCGCATCGAGCTGGCGGCGCGCCATCTCCTTCGCGGTCACCTGGTCGCCGTTGTGCGCGTGCAGCGAACCGCAACAGTGCTGGGCCCGCGGCGTGACCACCTCGCAGCCGTTTTCCACGAGCACATCAACGGTCGCGCGGTTCACATCCGAAAACACGAGATCCTGCACGCACCCCGTCAGCATGGCCACGCGATGGCGCCGCTCACCGCGCGCCGGTTCGACGGGCGCGATCAACGCGTCGGAAAAATGCCGCTGCACCGTCGGCGCCGAGGGTTCCAGTTCGCGCAAGCGGCGTGGCAGCAACGCGGTGAGCTTGAGCTTTCGCACCAAGGTTTGAAACCCGCTGGCCTGATGCAACCACAGCAGCCGGCCCGCGGCGCGCAACAGCCGCGGGTGCACAAACAACCAGCGCAGGGTGAGCGCGCGCACGGTATCTCGCACCGGCGCATCATTGATTCCGCTTTGTTCGACGTGCGCCCGGGCGGTTTCAAAAAGCTCCGTGTAATTCACGCCTGCCGGACACGCCGTCGTGCAAGCCAGGCAGCCGAGGCAGTAGCTCATCTCGTCGGCAAACGCCCGCGAAGTCTCCAGCTCACCATCCGCCACCGCCCGCATCAATGCGATGCGTCCACGCGGCGAATTCCGTTCCCTGCCCGTTTCCATGTAGGTCGGGCACGTCGGCAGGCACATCCCGCAGTGCATGCACTGCTGGAGGACGGAATAATCCAGTGCGGCCAGCAGGCCGCCTGAATTACTCCGTCCTCCAGAACGCTCAACATTTAACGCTGAACTTTTAACGCTCAAGTGCTGGCGCCTCCACGATTGCGGTTCGCCGTGCGAATGCTGCTGGCAAAAATTTTAACCAATTCCTCCGCTTCCGTAAGCAAGCCGGTTAAGAGTCCCGGCTTGGCCACCAGCTCCGCGCGCTGCACCAATCGCAGCCAGCGGCGGCTCTCGCGCAGTTCCTTGTAGCATACCTTGAGTTTGTGAACGAAGTCAGCACGCGACTCGGCACCTTCAGCTTCTCCGTGATGACCATAAGGCGAAGTGCCCGAGCGCAGCAATTGGTCGGCAACATGATTGGCTGCACGCGACCGTTTCATTGATTCCGTAACTCGGATAATCCGCACGGCGAATTCCAACAAACGTTCCTCCAAATCGAATTTCGCAGCATTCATAACTTAAGTGTTAAAAGTTAAGCGTTGAGCGTTAAATGTTATCCCTGATCGAATATTTTGCCGGGATTCAGCAGGTTTTCCGGATCCAGCGTTCGCTTGATCGCCTTCAGCAACTGGTAGCTCGCGTTACCCAGCTGCTGTTTGAGAAACGCCTTCTTCGCCAAACCCACTCCATGCTCGCCAGTGATGGTGCCGCCAAGCGACAGCGCGTAGTCAAAGATCTCCTTCATCGCCGTCTCCACCCGGTGCATCTCCGCGGTGTCCCGTTCATTGGTCAGAAAGGTCGGATGCAGGTTGCCATCGCCGAAATGGCCGAATGTCGCGATGTCGAGCCGGTGCTTCGCCGCGGTTTGCTCGATGAAGCGGATCATTTTTGCGAGTTCGCTGCGCGGCACCGTGGCATCCTCCAAGATTGTGGTCGGCTTGAGTCGCGCGAGCGCCGAAAAAGCACTGCGGCGCGCGGTCGCCAGCTTGGCTGCCTCGGCGGCATCCGCGGCGCGTTTCACCGAGGTCGCCCCATGACTGCGCGCGAGCGCCTCGATTTTTACCGCTTCATCTTCCGCCGCCGCCGGATGGCCGTCGGTCTCGATCAGCAACACGGCCTCGGCGTCGAGCGGCAGGTCGACATGCGCGTAATCCTCCACGCAGCGGATGGTCTTGCGGTCGAGAAACTCCAGGGTGCACGGAATGATCTTTGCCGCGATGATGGCGGAAACGGTTTCGGCCGCTGCATCCATCTGGGCATAGGTCGCGAGCAGGGTCTGCCGCGCGGCCGGCTTCGGGAGCAGCTTGAGCAACACCTTCGTCACCACGCCGAGCGTGCCTTCGCTGCCGATGAACAGGTCGCGCAAGTTGTAACCGGCGACATCCTTCACGCACTTGTTGCCCAGCCAGCAGATCGAACCGTCGGCGAGCACCACTTCCAGGCCCATGACGTAGTCGCGCGTGACGCCGTATTTCAGCCCGCGCAGTCCGCCGGAGTTTTCGGCGACATTGCCGCCGATGGTGCTGATCTTCATCGAGCCGGGATCGGGCGGGTAAAACAAACCGGCCGCGTCGGCGGTCTCAAAAATCTTCTGTGTGATGACTCCGGTCTCCACCAGCAGCGTAAGATTCTTGGTGTCCAGCTCGAGGATGCGGTCCATCTTCAGCACGCACATCACCAGCGCATCCGCCACCGGCACGCTGCCGCCGCTCAACCCCGTGCCCGAGCCGCGGGTCACGACCGGGGTGCGATGTTCCTTCGCCAAGCGCAGGACCGTCGCGACTTCCTCGGGGTTGCGGGGAAACACCACGGCCCGCGGCAATTGTTTCAGCGTCGCCGTGCCGTCGAAACCGTAGGGAATCAGGTCCTCGCGCGCAGTGAGGACGTTTTCGGAACCGAGCAGGCGGGTCAGGGCTTCGATCATGATGGGGCAGGCCGTAGTGTGCCGCGCCCACCGCGACCGCGTAAAGTGCGATATCCGTCACCCGCGGATTAAACCCGTGGCTTATCCCCTTATGGGCTGACCTTCTCACTCGCCGACGTCACGCTCGGGCCGACTGAAAACCTGCAGGTCGCTACGCCGGCCCGCCGGGTGGATTTGCACTGCTGGCGGCTACGGTTTCCGCTGGTAGGTGATGACTGCCGCACCGGGCTGGTCTTTTATCACCACCCGCAGGCCGGTTTCGCTCAACTCCTGGCCGGTCAGCTCGGTCGTGCCGGGTTCGTCCAGGTTGGCCACGAGGTAAACCCCCGACCGATCCAAGCCGCGCAGTTTCAACCACACCGATTCGTCCGGGCACTCCGCACGGCGGAAGGCCTGCACCATGCCACTATCAGCCTCGGGCCGGGCAAATTGCCACGCGATCCAACTGGCTTCGCTCAAAGAATAGGGCGTCAGCGGATAGTAGTCGCCGAGGAAACAATCCGCGACCTGCCGCCACTCCGCCACCAGGCGCCGATACAAATCCCAGTCGATCCCGGGCTTTCGCACATCGATGCAGATGCAGAATGACGGACTCATATGGCTGCGCACGGAGTAGACGTAGTGCGACGGATTCGCGTAAACGCCCTGGCCGTAGAAGGGAATCCACGACGAAAGACCGTAAGTGTGGCACTGGTTGCCCAGCGCATAGGCCGGGTTGCCGTCAAAGGCCTGATAGTCGCTGCGCAGCAGCGGCACGGCGCGGCGCAGCGTCTCAAGATCATTGCGCCGGCCGCCGCCGGCGCAGGAGTCGATGAGCATGTCCGGGTGCCGCCGCCGCAGTTCGTCCCAATAAGCGAGGTAACCCTGGACGTGGAGATTCTCGGTGATGCCCTGCCGGTCGGGCGCGTCGTTGGTCCGCCAGGATTCGAGCGGGCTCATGTTGAAATCCTGCCGATAGAGATCGATCCCCTGCTCCGTGATCAGTTGGTCAACATGATCGGTCATCCACTGCCGCGCCGCCGGGTCGCCGAAATTAAACAACTTCCCGCCGATCAGCCACTCGGGGTGGTTTTGGGCCAGCCAAGAACCGTCAGTCGCGCGCTCGGGCTCGAACCAGACGATCAGCTTCGTGCCTCGGCCGTGCACGTAGTCGCTGACCGCCTTGAGGCCATTGGGGAAGCGCGCGGCGTCGGGCTCCCAAGTGCCGACATTCCACCACTTGGGGCAGGGATACCAGCCGGCATCCATCCACCAATAATCCAGTTTGATTCCTTCGCGCTCCAATACATCGATGAACTCCTTCTCGCTGGCCTCGCTCACCTTCAAGCCCTCGAAATAACCGCCACTGCAGAAATTATACATCGGGCGCAGCGGCTGGCCCCCGGGCCTCGGCAGGTTGTCGGCCAGCATCCAGCGCCGCCAAATATTCTGGGCCCGCTCGACATCTGCTCCCCGCCAAAAAAGCAGCGCGATGAGCGGCGTGCGAATCTCCTCCCCCGGCTCCAGCCGGAGGTGCGTCAACTCCTGCCCGGCGACGATGCGCAGGCCATCGGCCGCGTCGCGCGTAAACGAGGCCGCCCATTGCCCCGGCCAGCCGACGGCCATCATCATGCCACCGCCGGGCTCGCTCAGGTTGAAGTAGGGAAAGACCACCTCCGAAGGTTTGCCGCGTGGCGGAGCAATCGTGCGGGTCGAGTTTGTCGCCAGGACATGCTCATACGGTTGGTAGCTGTCGGCCCGGCAGTCGTCGCCCGTGATGCCGCGCAGGACAAACTCACCCGCCTGCGAACGCCGCAATTGCACATCGATCGCTTGAATCCCTTCCAGCAGCGGCGTGCGGACGCTGCCCGGGTTGCGAAAATAACCCGTCCACTCGACGGCGGGAAACCCAACATGCTCAACCGTCACGCAGCGCACTTCGAGGCCCGAGGTGGGATCAGTCCAAGTCCACGTGTGCTGGACGCGCCCGTCGGCGAGTTTCGTGGTGGTGGTCTGGCCGGGTGACTTGGCCAGCAATTCGGCCGAAGTCCTGCCATCCAAGGTGAACGCCAGCGGCGGATGGCCCGCGAGCAGATGCCGTTGGACCCAAGCATCCCGCTCCTGAAACTCCGCAGGCGTAGGTTCAGGCGCAGCCCAGCTGAGGCTCGCGCCGAAAAGACTAGACCAGACCGCCAACCGCCAAAGCAGGGAACGAAAGAGTTTCATATAGGTAGTCTCGGCGGGCGCCCGCGGTTCGCGTGGCCGGCTTACTTCTCCGAAACGAGTTTCACCAGCGCGGGCTCGTCCTCGACGAGTTCGGGGAAACGGCCGATGTCGGGGTTGAGGAAAAAATTATCGCGCAGGTCGTCGTTAGCCGTGGAGACCTCGCCGATGATGCATTCTTCGGTCGTCGGATAAAATTCGTGCCAGATGCCCGGCACCAGCGTGACCCGCGAACCGGCCGCCAAGAGCAAGGGCTCACCCGGGCGCACCGTGGTCTTCGCCCCATTCACCGGCACTTCAAACGTGGCCGGTTGCACCGCTCCGGCGGCGGGTTTTTTTGCCCAGAGCTTCACCGCGAGTTCGCCGCTGCGACAGATGATGTCTTCCTTTTTTTTCGCATGCGTGTGGCAGGGTGTCGTCTGGCCGCGGCGGGCATACATGAGTTTTTCGCAGTATTCGATCTCAGTCGCGAGGTTCACGACCGTGAGCCCGAACTTCGGAAAATCCCGCAGCCCAAAGTCGGTGATATCCCAGCGAGGCGCCGGCGGCAGGGCCCAGTGGTGACGGGTGAAGCAGGCCAGGGCGGCGCGGTGGGCGGCGTTAATTTCGGAGCGTTTCATGAGGTGGGGTAAGGAAAACTATACACCATCAGTTCGGACGGTTTTACGAAGATTACAGGGATGAGCCCGGATCAAAGGCGAAAAATGCAAGACCATCGTGCCTTCGCCGAAAATCACAAATCCGTGATCATCCGTGTAATCCGTGGTTAAAGCTTCAAAGCGTGACAACGCGTTGCTCGAGATGCGAAGCGAGCGCCGCCGCCCAGATCTCATGGTGCGCCACCGCTTCATCCGGCGTCGCGCAACCGAAACGATCACCGAGCAGGCCGGCGCGCTCGGCGATGAACGCCGCCCACATTTGCTGCAGGATGTCCGGAAACCCCGGCTCGAAGATGCCGCCGGTGATGGTCTTGAACGGCGTGCCAAAGCCGAGGTCGGTTTTTTCCCACCACTGCTCCTTGTCGCGACGGTAGGTCCAGAAAGTCTTCGGCTCCTTGGTCGAAAAACGCACGCCCCGGTCGGTGCCGAGCACCTCGAAGATCCACGTGTTGGTCTCGGTCGGCGCGAGGCGTTTCATTTCCAGGGTCAGCGGCGTCGCATGCCCGGCGATGGGCGCGGTGCAGTGCAGCATCGCGTTGTCCCAGGTATCACAGGCAGCCATGCCGCCCTTGCCGTCGGGCCGGGTCGGATAAATTTTCTGGAGCTGCGCGTAAACGCTGGCGGGCTTCCAACCCAGCCGCAGCGGCACATGCGCCACGTGCAGCCCGAGGTCACCCATGACGCCAATCTCGCCGCAGAACTTCGTCTGCCGTTTCCAATTGATGGGCTTGGTCGGATCCAGGTCGCTGGAATGCAGGAAAGAGCAACGCGCCTCGAGGATGCGGCCGAGCGAACCGCTCGCCGCGAGCGACCAAGCGCGATTCACCCCGGGTAGGAAGGGAAATTCCGACGACACGCGCACAAAGCGGCCGAGTCTTTTGGCCTCATCGCGGATGCGGCGCGCGGCCCCGAGGTCGATGCCGAAGGGTTTCTCCGCAAACAAATCCTTCCCCGCCCGCAGCACATCGAAATAAATCGACTCGTGCAGGTGATGCGGCACCGCCGCGTAAACGACATCAATGTCATCCCGCGCGAGCAGCTCGCGGTGATCAGTGACGAGATGCTTCACTCCCGGCACCTGCCGGAACCAGTCGAGCAAGCCCGGCTGGAGATCGCACACCGCCACGAGCTCGGCGCGAACGGGAAAATCCACGAGGGCAAACCAGCGCGCGAGGGCACTCGCGGCCTCGCGGCCCATGAGGCCGCCGCCGATGATACCGATGCGGACGACAGGGTGGATAGCGGTAGAGGACATGGGGAAATCAGGCCAAATATTTCATCGCGTCCGCCGCGGACACGCCGTCGTGCACCACCGCCATCAGCGCGCGGGTGATGGCCGCGGGTTTGGGGTGCTGGATGATGTTGCGGCCATAGACGATGCCCGCCGCGCCCTGCTGGAGCAGCGCTTGCGTGCGGGCGAGGATCTCGGCCTCGGGCGCCTTGCTGCCGCCGCGCACCAACACGGGCACGCCACCGGCAGTCTCGATGACCTTGTGGTAAATCGCGACGTCATCCGTCGGGTCGGCCTTGATGATGTCGGCGCCGAGTTCCACGGCTTGACGCACCAGCGGGATGATTTTCACCGGGTCGCCGTCCACCATGTAGCCGCCCGCCTTCGCATTGGGCTGAAACACCAGCGGCTCAATCATGAGCGGCATGCCGTAATGATCGCACTGCGGTTTCAGGCGCAGGATATTCTGGATACACTGGTCGGCCACCTCGGGCTGGTCCGGGATGCGGAAGAGATTGACCACGACGCAGGCCGCATCGAGCCGCACCGCCTGCAACACCGCTTCTTCTATGATGCGGGAAAACAACGCACGCGGGAGTTGCGTGCCGTAGACATTGGCCACGTCGGTCCGCAGCACGAGCGCCGGCTTCGGCCGCTGCGGGACCTGCTGGAGATGCGGCGCCTGGCCGATGGTGAGCTGGATGGCATCAGGCGCGGCGGCCACGAGCGTGGCGATGGCCTGCGGCAGATTCTCGATGCCGGCGAGAAACCCGCCCTCGTTGAAAAAACCGTGGTCCAGCGCGACATCGAAGCAACGGCGGGTCTTGGGATTGAAGAGACGGTTGAGGCGGGCGGTTTTCATCGGAAGGGGTGTGGCCGGGCGAGATTTCGGCAAAGTTGCCGGGCAGGCCAGTCAAACCGGTGGACCCCGCTTGCCAACCAAAAGCCGCGTCATCGCGGCCTATTTCCGTTCCTTTCCGCCTGCGAATAAAATGTTGGCAAAAACCCTTTGCCTTCCCCGCCCTGCATGACGACCTTCCGCCCATGGCGGACCCATGCAAGACCTCTTCACCGACCAACCCACCCTCCTCCGCGGGCGGCTCCTCCCGGGGCCGGTCGAAAGACGCGCTCTTCAAGACGATCACGAGCGACGACTGGGGGCGCTCGCTCGCCTCGGCGCGGCGGCAGAAAAATGCGATCTCCGAGCGCATTCAGACCCGGACCGCGATCTCGTCCTCCTCGAAGAAGACGAAGTAAGCCTGCTCGAGGCCACCGGCGGCGAATGGGCCGAACTCGGCGATGCCATCCGCGCCTTTCGCGCCCTCCTGCCGCTGCGGCCGCTCGAAGCCTTCGGATTTTCCGCCACGGCGGAAAATCCGCTCGAGGAAGCCAACGCGCGCCTGCACCGCATCGGTGGCGGCGTCGAGGCCTGGGCCTTTGCCGCGGACGACGGCTCGGTTTATAAATTCTACCTGCCGCGGGAGGAGAAGCGCATCGGCAGCGCCTTCGGTTTTCGTCCCGGCGAGGAAACCCTGCTGCTGGCCGAGGCGGGCTTGGGCGATTACCGTGCGCTCCTCGAAAAACTGCTGTTGATCCACGCCCTCGGCGGCATGGCCACCGAAGTCATCGCCGTCACGCCGGAAGGCATCCTCGTCGCGAAACAGGCTCTCGGCGAACCGCTGCCGCAAGGCGATGACATGTCCCAACGCCTGCCCGATGGCCTCATCGAAATCCCCTCGCGCTTCCTGCGCGCCAACCGCGACCACCCCCGGCTGCATTTTCTCAATGAGCACGCGTGGCTCGTCGCCGACCTGCATGCGCGCAACTTTGTGCGTTGCACGGACGGACAACTGCGCGTGATCGACCTCGTCGCCGCGGCTTGGCCGGTGGATGCAACCGCAGCGAATCCGCTCATCGCCGACTGGCTCGCACGCGTGCGTCACGATCCTGCAGCCTCCGCCCTGCCCTCGGCCCGCGACGAAGAGTTGTAGGGCGAGCTCCTGCAATCAGGGTGGGCCGGCAGGTCCCTCTGCCGGCTGGAGCGCTTCGACGCGCAGCGGAATCTGCGCGTCCAGCCTGGTGGCAATAGCCAAAGGCGATTGGCGAAGGTGGGGCGCCGCGCCATCTCGCAACGCACGTGGTGATGTCGGCGGCAGGCCTGCAAAAAATCTTGCGAGTGCTGGGTGTCCGTCTAGGGCGCGAACCTCATGAGACCGGCCAGGCCGCCAGATGCGCCTCGACTTTGGCGAGCAGCGCGGGCGCATCCGTCACTGCAGCGGCGCCGAGCTGTTTGCTTAGTTTCACCAGCGCCTCGTCATGGATGAGCAGGGCCGTGGAACACAGATAATGGCCCAAGCGGCGCAGGGCCGTGGGATCGCCTGCCGCGAGCGCCGCTTCGGTCTCGGTGCGGAGGCGGGTCCATTCCTCCCGTTGCAATTCCCGGGCACGGGTGGCCGTGGCGGGCTGACCCAGCCGGTCGAAGATGTTGTCCGAGATCGGCGGGGAGAGCGCCGCCGCCAGTGCCGCCAACGCTACCGGTTTTTGCAGGAACTCATCCATGCCGGCGGCCAGCGCCGCGTCACGGACATGGTCAAACGCCTCCGCGGAACAGCCGACCAGCCGCGGACAACCGGGTTGGGCGCGCAACCGCCGGGCGACTTCGATCCCGTCCACGCCGGGTAAATTCACATCGAGCACGACCACGTCAAACTGCGCGCGGTCGCAGGCCGCGAGCGCCGCCGGTCCATCCACCGCGGTCGTGACTTCATGCCCGAGCTCGCGCAGGGCTTCGGCCAGCACTTCGCGCGCCGGCGTGTTGTCCTCGGCGATGAGGATCCGGCGCGGGGCGCCCGACGCCACCGCGCTGGGCGAGACCATCTCCGGCAGGACGGCGCGGGCAAAGGGCAGTTGCACGGTGAACTCGGCCCCGCCACCGACCCGGTTGCCCGCCGTGACGCCACCGCCCATCAGTCCGCAGAGGCGACGCACCAGCGCCAGACCTACGCCCGTGCCCTCGCGCGTGAAAGTGTCGCCCGCATCAAGCCGGGTAAAAAGCGTGAAGAGCAGGGGAATTTTATCCTTCGGCAGACCGGGGCCAGTGTCGCGCACCCGGAAGGTGAGCACCGACGATTCCGCCGACGCCGAGATCTCGAGCCGCACCTCGCCATGCGGCGTGTATTTGACGGCGTTCGCGAGCAGGTTGCCGAGGATTTGCCGCAGCCGCGCCTCATCACCCAGCAGGCCGTCCGGCACATCCGGCGCGACCGTGAAATGCAGGGCCAGACCTTTTGCTTCCGCCAATGGCCGGACGAGATCCTCGGTGTGCACCAGCGCCGTCCGCAGCGAGAAGGGCTGGGTATGTAATACAAAGTGCCCGGCCTCGATCGTGCCGAGGTCGAGCAGGTCGTTGACCAGGCGCAGCAGCAGCCGGCCTTGCCCCTCGATGGCGCTGGCGTGTCGGGCTGAGGCAGGGGCGGCGCGCAACAGTTCCGCCCGACTGAGAATCGTCTGAAGTGGCGTGCGCAATTCGTGACCGAGGAAAGCCAGAAATTCCGTCTTCGCCCGATCCGAGTTCTGGACCTTGAGCAACTGCTCCAGCCGGCGGCGCTCGGTGGCGCGGCGCCAGGACAGGATGGCGACGGCATTGAGATAGGGGCCGAAGCAGTCAAAGAAAACGACCAGCACCACGAAGCTGGAGGTAATCGCCCGCCAATACGGCCGCGAGTTGGCTTCGATCGTGACCCAGGCGACCACCGCGCCGCCGGGCTGGGCCCGCAGCGGCAGGGTCAGGTCAATCAACTCGCCATCATGCGCATCGTAGGGTGACTCAAAAATCCGCTGGCCGGCCGCGAGCGCCGCTTGATCTGGCAGCTCATGCCAATACGTCGGCCCGACGGCATGCATGGTCCACGGGCGCCCGGGTCCGAGACCTGCGAACACCCGACGCCGGCCGTTTTCCGGCCGCCACAGATAGACCCGCCGCACAAAAGCCGAGCTCGTCATCACGCGTCGTAATTCGGCCTCGATCGCCGGCCGGTCCGCCGCTTCAGTGGTGCCACTGGCCAAGCGGCCGACCGCATCCATGGGCAGGGCCGAGATCATGCCTTCGCCCCAGCCCAACAGTTGCTCCTTGGTGCGGGCGACGGTCGGCGGCATCACCACGCCATAGGTGATCGCCAGCCAGACCGGATAGAGAAACAGCACGAGAAAGAATGTTAAGGCCAGCCGGCTAAACGTGCGGTAATGCCGCAGCACCGCCCAACCAATACCCGCCGCCACCAGCCAGCCACCCGCGCCCACCAGATGCAGGAACAGGTCAAGCCAGGCCGAGCCCAAGGCGCCGGCCAAGGCAGAAAAGGAAGTCGCGCAGGCAAACAGCCCGAAGCCGAAACCCGCCAACCGCATCCCGGGCGCCTCCTCGCGCGGCCCGTGGCGCCACCACACCGTCGCCAGCAAAAAACCCGTTGGCGCCATGACGGCCGCCTCGATCACTCCCGCCCAATCCAGACCACCGACCAAACCGCCCGCGAGCAATCCGGCCCAGCCCGCGCGTGCGAGCCAATGGGACCAGGGCCGCCGGCCGCCCTCGGCCCGCAGACTGGTGATCATTTCCCAAAGCAGCCAGGCACAGACAATCCCCAGTAACCGGCTGAGCCACGCCGTGGGCTCCAGCAATTCGAAGGGTGAGTTGATCAGGCTGGAGAAGAGATACTCCCGCGCCACGATGAGCTGACGCACGAGACAGAATACCGTCAGCCAGCCCATCATCCGCCGCGGGATCACCGCCAACGGCGCCAGCCAGCCCACGATGATGACCGTCATCCAGCCGTGTCCGCTCCAGAACTGGATGTTCTCGCTGAGCTGAAAATCCTGCACGAAGAAATTCAGCAGGACAGCGGAATGGGGAAAAATGGACACAGGGAAAATAGTCGTATCAGGCGGCGCGGCCGGGCTGGGCCGACACTCTTATCATGGATTTGGACCTTGGCTCATTTGGGTAGGATAGCGCATTTGGCTGATTCGCGCGTCAGGCGGAAACCCTGAGACAAGCCTAGGGGCAAACCCTAACCCGCCCCTTGCTCCTGGACCCAGTTGGCAGCCCGCACGACGAGCGCGGCGTGGGTCTGGAGACTGAGCTTGTTTTTGATGTTTTCACGATGCGCTTCGATCGTCTTCACGCTGACACCGAGCTTTTCGGCGATGTCCCGCGTGGCGAGCGCGAGGCCGATGAGGCGGAAAACCTGCAGCTCGCGATCGGTGAGCCGGGACTCCGCGGCCCCCGCAGACTGGCGGGCGTGCCCAGCCAGGCCGCCCAACACGGCGGCGGAGACGCGGGGCGAGACGGCGATGCCGCCGGCCGCCACGGTGCGGACCGACGCGAGCAAGTGCGCGACCGGCTCGCGTTTCATCACGTAGCCATGCGCTCCCGCCCGCAGGCAACGCTCGGCATAAACCTCCTCGGGATGCAGTGAGAATACCACGATGCGCAACGCCGGCGCGAGTGCGACCAAGTCCTTGATCAGCGCCAAGCCGTCGTCCTCGCCGAGCATCAGGTCCATCACGAGGACCTGTGGCGGTGCACGTTCGACCAGCAGCCGCACCTCGCGCACGGTCGCGGCCGAGCCTGTGACGGTAAAGCCGCCTTCGTGTTGCAGCAACCCCACCAAGCCCTCGCGCACCACGGGATGATCCTCCGCCACTGCAACACTGAGCGGCGCAGCGCGGGGGGCTTTCGGCATGCGGGGACGCAAGCATCACCCCACCCAAGCGCAAGCGTGAAGCCGACCCCCTCGTCGCCAGATACCCATCACCCGTAGCTTTTGCCCATGGCGCGGTAGCGCCGGTAGGGTCGGACCGCCGGGCCGACCGCGAAAGTCGCTCGGGCTACGCTACATGACGGCGCGCCCAGCGGTCGCGCCCTACCTGCCGCCAGTTGCTTCATCATATTATAAAAGCTACGGGCGATTGGTATGAACCGTATTTGGCTTCTCGGCACACTCCAGCATTGGCGTTCGCCCCGCCTAGGGGCACCCCCTAGGCCCGATTCAGGGGCCGCGCCTGATGCCAACCCCAACCGGCCCCGCTATACTGCGCCCGTTTTATTTCTCCCGCCTGATTCTCTCCCATGAAAAATTTACCCCGCTTGCTGTTGGCCGCCGCGCTGTGCACTACGCTCTGCTCCGCTCTCCACGCCGACGTCGTCATCACCACCGACAGCCGCACTGACGGGCAGCCGTATGCGATCTCCAACACCGACCTGTTCCAGACGCATCTGGCCGGATTAACCCTCACCGGTAATTTATACTTCCCCAATATGCCGCTCAGCCGACTGGTCGATGGTCAGTTCGGGCCGGCGGGGCCGGATAACAGTTTTGAAGGCATTTTATCCGTGCTCGACGGCGGATCCCTGACTTTCTCGCTGGACCTCACCGTGAGTCCAACGGGCTACAATCTGACGGAGCTGCGCACCTATGCCAGTTGGGACACCTACCGTGACGGGCAGGAATACACCGTGGAATACTCCACTGCGGCCGATCCTAACGACTTCCTGTTGTTGAAGGTGGTGCCCCAGTTCAACCCAGTGCCAGGTCAAAGCACCCTGGTCTCCCTCACGGGCTCGGATGGAATGCTGGTGCGCAACGCAGCCAAGATCCGGATCACGTTCACCGCCTTTGAAAGCGGTGGCACCTTTTACCGGGAAATCGATGCCCTCGGCGCGCCGGCCGACACCTCCCCGGGCGCCCAGGTGCCGCAGCTCATCAACTACCAAGGCCGCGTCGCGGTCGGCACGACGAACTTTAACGGCACCGGCCAGTTCAAGTTCGCCCTCGTGGATGGCGCGGGCACCACCACCTACTGGAGCAACGACGGCAGCAGCGTTTCGGGCAGCCAGCCGACCGGCGCCGTCGCCCTCAATGTGGTGAACGGCCTCTACTCGGTGCTCCTCGGCGAAACGCCGCAGCCCAATATGACGGCCGTCCCGGCCGCGGTCTTCGCCCATCCCCACGTGCGGCTGCGCGTGTGGTTCAACGACGGCGTCAACGGCTCGCAACTCCTCACGCCCGATCAGCGCATCGCCGCCGTCGGCTACGCGATGATGGCGGCCGACGTGCCCGATGGCGTGATCACCGCGGCGAAACTCGCCCCCGGCGCCATTGCAGCGGGCATCACCGACGGATCCATTACCGCCGACAAACTCGCGCCCGGGGCAATCACGGCCGACAAGCTGGCGGCCGGCCAGGCGGTCAAGGGCATCAATGGTCTCAACGACCAAGTTACCTTTACGGCAGGCTCCGGAGTGAGCATCGCCGCCAACGGCAATGAACTCACCATCTCCGCCACCGGCGGGGGCGGCGGAGGCAGCGGCTGGGGGCTGACCGGCAACGCGGTCGGCGCCACCGGCAGCTTCATCGGCACGACCGACAATCAGCCGCTCGATTTCAAGGTCAACGGCCTGCGCGGCCTCCGCATTGAAAACCCGGGTGACTCCGAGGACTCCGACTCGGAGCCCGACGGCGCGCCCAACTTGATCGGCGGCGCTCCCGGTAATTCCGTGGCGGCGGGCACCGTTGGCGCAGTCATCGCCGGCGGTGGCGCCGAAAGTTATTTCGGCACGGCGTTCCCGCAGAGCATCGCGGCGGATTTTTCGATGATCGGCGGCGGTTACAATAACGGCATCCAGGCCGGCGCACGTTTCGGCTTCATCGGCGCAGGTCGTTTTAATTCGATCCAGGCCGACGCCATCGAAAGCGTCATCGGTGGCGGCGTCAGCAACGTGATTCAGGCGAATGCTTTTCGCGCCGTGATCAGTGGCGGCGAGGGCAATAGCATCCAGACTGGCTCGATCTACTCCGCGATCGCCGGCGGCTACCTCAATTCAATCTCCGGCGGCTATGCCTTCATTGCTGGCGGCGAAAGCAACGCCGCGGGCCCAGGGAGCTTCGCGGCCGGGCATCGCGCCAAGGCCACGAATTTCGGCAGTTTCGTCTGGGCGGATTTCGCCAACGCGGATTTCGCCTCCACCGCCGACAACCAGTTCAGCGTCCGCGCCGCCGGCGGTGCGCGCTTCGAGACCGCGGGGGCGGGACTCACCGTGGACGGCTCGAAAGTCCTGACCGAAGGGGCGACGCTGGCCAGTCTGCCTGACGGCTCCGTCACGGCGGCCAAGCTGGCCGTTGCCGCCGTAACGAGCCCGGGCCTGGCGGACGCCGCGGTCACGACGGTGAAACTAGCTGCGGGCGCAGTAACGGCCGGGAAACTGGCCAGTAACGCCGTGACGACCGCCAGTCTCGCCGACGGATCGGTGACGGCGGCCAAGCTGGCGAACGACGCCCTCACTTTGACGACTATCAATGACGGTGCGATCACCGCGGCGAAACTCGCCGACGGGGCGGTGACAACCGCCAAGCTGGCTGTGGGTGCGGTGAACACACCGGCGATTCTGGATGGCTCAATCACGGCGGCCAAGTTTGCTCCCGGCGCGGTCGGGTCCGCCAGTATTCCCGACGGTTCGATCACCGCCGCCAAACTGGCGCCTGGAGCGATCGACGCCATCCTCTCCGCCTCCACTCAGGCGGGGGTGCCCAGCGGAGGGCTCATTCTCTCGGCCACGGATAATCCTGCCCTGGTGGCCGCCGGCTACATCAAGCTCGGCACGACGCAGACAGCAGACGTCTGGCAATCGCTTGGCAATGGCACCATTCCCGTCGGCAGGTCCGAACACACGGCCGTGTGGACGGGCACCGACATGATTATCTGGGGAGGAAAGAACACGGGCCAACTGAACGAACACCTTGCCGGCGGAATTTTCAACCGCGCGACGACTAACTGGTCGACGATGGTCACGAGCGGCGCTCCTAGCAGTGGGTTTGGTCACGTCGCCGTCTGGACGGGCCAGGAAATGATCGTCGTAGGTGGCAGCGGCGGCGACGGGCGCTACGAGCCAAACTTCAAAGGAGACAAGTGGAACCCTTTGAGCGGGGCCTATGGCGGTGGCACCGCCGTGTGGACTGGATATGAAATGATCGTCTGGGGCGGCCGCGACAGCTCATATTCAAATGGCGGCGCTGCCTATAATCCTACAACTGACACCTGGAGGACGATCAGTGTGGCCAATGCTCCGTCCGCTCGCAGCGGTCACACCGCCGTGTGGACGGGCACAGAGATGATCATTTGGGGTGGCGTCGATGGTAGCGGAAATCCACTCGAGGGCGGGCGCTACTATCCTGATGCCGACCATTGGGCACCAGTGCCAACTTACAAGACAACCAATGATCCGAGCGTAGTGGACCAGCCGACTCCGCGCTCCAATCATACCGCCGTGTGGACGGGGACAGAGATGATCATTTGGGGCGGCGTAATCAACCATACCGGTCACCCTGATTCTGATTATGAGATCAATACTGGCGGTCGCTATGATCCGGTAGCAAATGTTTGGAGGGCTGTGTCCGCCAGTGGCGCTCCCGCGGCTCGAAGCAAGCATGTCAGCGTGTGGACCGGCAGCGAGATGATCGTCTGGGGCGGCAACGAGTCGGCTGGCGGCCGCTACAATCCAGCCGACAATAGCTGGACGACAATTTCTGGCGTCGGTGGTTATACGTATTCCTCAGACAAAACGGCAGTTTGGACGGGCAGCGAGATGCTGCTCTTCGGCAACAGAGATGATAATCAAACCTTCAGCTACACGCCCGGCCGCACGCTTTATCTCTACCTGCGGCCGTGATCGGACGGGTTGCCAACCAAATGACCCGAAAAGAAATTTGCGCCCGCGGTCTGGTCATACTGTCCGTTGCGTTTGGCGTGATTGCTCACGCCGGACCTCGCACCAGCGCCAGCTACTCAAGCGCCGCCGACAGCACGGATAGCGCCGGTCGCCGCAGCGCCAGCGCCAGCTACACCCACGATGGCAGCGCCGGCGGGATCACCGGGATTTCAACCTTCGCCGCTCCGGCGACCACCGCGAAGGCCGGCTACATCAGCCAGCTTTCCGCGACTGCGGTCGGGCTCATGCTGTCCGCGGTATCTGGCACCGTGAACGAGGCCGGCACCCTGCAGTTGAGCGCCGCCTTGCTCTATGATGATGCCACCACCCTCGCGGTCGAGACGACGGCCGTGGCCTGGAGTGTGGTGTCGGGTCCGGTGGTCGGCATCTCCGCCAGCGGCGTGATCACGGCCGGTCTGGTTTATCAAAACACCAGCGCCACCGTGCAGGGCGTGCATGCGGGCTTCACCAGCTCCATTGACCTGAATGTCCTCAACGTCACCACCGATGACCTCGGCAGCTACGCCGGCGACGGCCTGCCGGATGAGTGGCAGGTGCTGCACTACGGTCTCGACAACCCTGATGCCGCCCCCAACGCCGCCCCCGACGGCACAGGCGAGACCAATCTATACAAATACGCCGCCGGCCTGATCCCTTTTGATCCGACTTCCCGCTTCACGACCACACTCGAACCCGTCAGCGGCCAACCGGGAAATTTCGCCGTCGTCTTCGGTCCGCTGGTCGCGGGCCGCACCTATGTCGTGCAATCCACCGACAACCTCGTCACCGGCACGTGGACCAACCTGACTGGCGGGACGACCACCGACACCGGCAATGTCCGCACCGTGACCGACCCGACCGCACTTGGCACCGCCCGCTTCTACCGCGTGCAGATCACCCTGCCGTAGCCGCGACGACAAATTGTAGGGCGGGAACCTTGCAATCGGGGTGGGCCGGCAGGTCCCTCTGCCGGCTAAGGAAGCACTGACCAATGCAGCCAGAGAAATGTGGAAATCAGGAAAAAAAACCAAGTAAGACTAAGTTTACCCTGCGCTTCAGGGCTTTATTCCAGAGTTCCTGATTTCCACATTAATAAATCAGCGTTTCCCTAAAGCGTATGACACCAATCACCCTTTGATTTTAGCCTATTCACCCAACCTGAAGCCCTGTTTTACCATGGATTTTAGGGAGGATCAGAGAGGGATGGGATTGAATCCGTGCCGATCCGTGAGATCCGTGGTAAAGTCCGAAAGCTTGGGATAATTGGCTTACTGCGCCGCGATCACGTTCAGCACGTCGTCCGCCTGCTGCTTCGTCGAAGCACTGTAATCGGCCCAGATGATCTTGCCGCCCTTGATCAGGAAAGCCTGGCGCTTGGCAAAACCCATCGTGGTCGGCACGCCGAAGGCCTTGACCACGGTCTTGCTGTCATCCGCGATGAGCGTGAAAGGCAGGGAGTATTTTTCCTTGAACGCCTTTTGCGCCTCGGGCTTGTCGGTGCTCACGCCGATGACGGCCACGCCGTCCTTGAGCAGTGTCTCGTAAGCGTCCCGCAGCGAGCAACCCTGCGCGGTGCAGCCGGGCGTATCCGCCTTCGGAAAAAAATAAACCAGCGTGTAGGGCTGCTGGGCATAGACATCGGCCAGCGCCAGCGAAGCGCCGGTTTCAGTGATGCCGGTGACTTGCGGCGCGGTGGCGCCGACGGCGAGAGGTTCGGCAGAGGCGAAAAGCGACATGGTGAGAAAAGCGGTGAGGGCGAGGAGGGAGCGAAGCTGCATACGGCTCACACCAAAACCACCTGCCGTTTTTTCGCAAGCGCCAGACCGCACGGGCGCGGTGATTTCCGGCTGGAGCAGCCGGTCGCCCGGGCTAGTCTGCGCGGGCTTTATGCCTTCCCCGCTTTTCCCCGCCACCCCGGATCGCACCACGCTGAGTGCCGATGACCTCGCACGCTTCCACGAGCGCGGCTACCACATTCAGCACGGCGTTTTCTCCGACGCCGAGATCGCCGTCATCAACGCCGCCGCCGACAAAGTCATCGCCCAGGACTACGACAAAGGCGCGCCGCCGGACAACCGCATGATGGATCGCGACCTCGATCCCATGTCCGTCATCAAAATCGACAACACTTGGAAGGCCGACACCACGATGGCGGCCGCCGCGCTCAGCCCCCGCATCGGTCACATCGCCGCGCAGCTCATCGGCGCTCCCGGCATCCGCATGTGGCACGACCAACTCCTCGACAAACCCGCCCTCGGCGGCCGCGTCATCACCTGGCACCAGGATTGGGCCTATTGGCAGATGATCGCCGAATGCGAAACCGTCACCTGCTGGATCGCCCTCGACGATGTGCGCCCCGATTCCGGCCCGATGGTTTTCCTCGAGGGCTCGCAAAAGCTCGGCATCTGGTCGCTCCCCGTCGGCATCACCGGCGATGACGCGCAAAAGCCCGGCTTGCCGGCGGATTTCAAAACCCGCGAAGTGCCGGTCATCATCCCGAAAGGCAGCGTCTCATTTCACCACGGCCTGCTGTTGCACGGCAGTGATCGCAATTTCTCCACCAGCCGCCGCCGTGCCTTCGTCTCGCACGTGATGTCCACCGAGTGCAGCTACAAGCCCGGCCAGATCCACATGAACGAGTGGAAAATGAAGGAGCAGCCCGACTGCCCCCGGCCCGGCGAAAAATTCCACGGTCCGCAGTTCCCGGTCATGTGGCCGGCGGGCCAATCCAATTGAAAGTTGCCATAAAATCCGAACGAGGTTTGTTTCTGTTCATGAAAGCCGCTGAGATCATATCGGAAATTAAAGGGCTCCCTCCCGGTGATTATGCGGAGGTTTCGGCCTACATGCTCCGCGCCGAGCACGAGGATCCGGCCTTGCAGACGGCCTTGCAACGGAAGCGAGAGTCAGGGGCCCGCGATGCGCAGAGCGTGCCCTACGCCCAAAGCCGTGCCCAAGCCTTGGCCGCGCTGCGTGCCCCGTGATGAGAGTCGTCCTCCATCGTGAGGCCGACAGGGAGTTCACCGAGGCGGCACAGTATTACGAACGCCAGCGGTCCGGCTTGGGTGCTGATTTCATTGCCGCCGTGGACGAAGCGATGGTCGATCTTGAACAATTCCCTTTGCGCTGGCGCGTGATCGCTGACGGCGTCCGGCGGGGGCTGTTGCGCCGCTTTCCCTATGCGTTTTATTATTGGGAGAAACCCCCCGGCGAGGAATTGGAGATATTGTCCATCGTGCACAGCAAACGCCACCCCCTTCACTGGCGGTCCGGTCGCAGGGATTAATACCAACGCCTCGTGATGTTTGGACTGTAGGGCCGCCGCTTGTCGGCGCGCCATCTCGCAACGCATAGGTGATCACGGTGGCATGCCGACAAGCGGCGACCCCACAAAAATCCAAATCTTAAGAGCCGTTGGTATAAAGCTTGGGTTGTGCCACTCGCTTATGGAGCTTCGCGAGTTTTGCCTATCGTCATTGCGTTGTTCTTGGCCTCTGCCACCTTGGCTTCCCAATCGTTCGGACACATATCCTTTATCTCATTCGTAACCCGCTGAATGAATTGCTCTACAGACTGCACCAATTCTGTGGGGTCGGACGATTGCAAGAGTGACCGTAATTTATCCCGGTAATAGTCCCCCAGACGTTCGGCCACGATAGCCTGATCCTCCTTGGTAAACCGTCCTGCGTGTAAAATTCTCTCTGCGCAAAACCAGAACTCCAGCATCCGCGATGATTTCACAATAGCCGAGGCCCTGCCGGGCTCGGTAAAGCGCGTGAGATCGTTGATGATCCTCTTATCCATGCGATTCCGGATGGTTTGGCGGCGCTCCGCCTCATTCGCTTGCAGCAGATCCGCATATGGCCGCAGCCTCGGTGACAGGTAAAGCGCTAACCCGCCAACCTCATTAGAATTTATCCTTACATGTCAGCACCTGCGCCGCCGCCTGCGCCTTCAGGCAGAGCTCCGCGGCCTTGAAGGCGTGCGCCTGCGTCATCGCCTTCTCGGTGCGGTGCAAACAATCGAGGATGAGTTCGCCGAAGAAACGGAATCCGACCTGCCCTGCGACGGTGATGAGCTGCTCGCCCTTGCCATCCACGAGGATGATGTTGTCGCCCGTCGCGCTGTGGCCCACGTCGAGGTATTTGCGCATCTCGATGTAACCCTGCGTGCCAAGGATCAGCGTGCGGCCGTCGCCCCACGTGCTGAGTCCATCGGGCGTAAACCAGTCCACGCGGAAATAGTCCGTGCTGCCGTTGTTGCCGATGAGCGAGGTTTCACCGAAGTCTTCCAGCTCGGGCGTGTCGGGATTGGCGTAGTTGCCCACCGCCGCGTGGCTCACGGTCGCATCGGTCGCGCCGCTGTAATACAGATACTGCTCGCACTGGTGGCTGCCGATGTCGCAGAGGATGCCGCCGTATTTGGCCTTTTCGAAAAACCACGCCGGGCGCGAGGGCTTGTTCAGCCGGTGCGGCCCGAGGCCCAGCACCTGCACCACCCGGCCAATCGCCCCGCCGTGGACCAGGTCGCCCGCGTGCATGCCGGCTTCGGAATGCAGCCGCTCGCTGTAATACACCATGTATTTGCGTCCCGTCGCCTGGACGACCTGCCGCGCCTGCGCCAGTTGGTCGAACGTCGTGAACGGCGTCTTGTCGGTGAAATAATCCTTCCCCGCCAGCATCACGCGGCAGCCGAGCGCACCGCGCTCATTCGGCACGGCCGCCGCCGCGACCAGTTGCACCGCCGGATCAGCCAGAATCTCGTCCAAGCTCCGCGCCACCTGCGCTTGCGGATACGTTTTCTTGAAAGCCGCGACCTTGGCGGCATCGGGATCGTAAACCCATTTCAGCGTGCCGCCGGCCTCGAGCAGTCCGTTGCACATCCCGTAAATGTGCCCGTGGTCCAGATGGGCCGCGGCGAAGACAAGCTCCCCGGATTTCACCACCGGTTGCGCCTTGCCCTGCGGGGCGTAGTTCATGCCGTCGGATTTTTGCGCCATGCGATCAAGAGGCATGTCACAGCAGCAGAGTCAAATACTGCCCAGCTGGCCTCGCCTAATGTTAACCACGAATAGACACGAATTCACACGAATGCCGACCTCGCGGAATTGGTTCATATCATCTGAATCCGTTCATATTCGTGTGAATTCGTGTCCATTCGTGGTTAAAACAGATTGAACCTCCAATGGTAAAGACATCGACGCTCGCCTGCATTTTTTCAAACTACACTTCATGGTCTCTTCCACAGAACTTGGTTTCGGCATCATCGGCACCGGCATGATCGCCGATTACCATGCCCGCGCCATCACCGAGGCCACCGGCGCCCGGCTTGTCGGCATATGCGGACGCACCGAGGCCAAGGTCCGGCCGTTGGCCGAGAAACATCACGCGCCATTCTGGACGACGGACGTCGCCGCGCTCGTGGCACGGCCGGATATCCACATCGTCTGCATCACCACGCCGAGCGGCGCGCATCTTGAGCCGGCCCTTGCTGCTATCCGCGCCGGCAAACACGTCGTCGTTGAAAAACCACTCGAGATCACCCCGGCGCGCGTCGATGCGCTATTGGCGGCGGCCGCCGCGGCCGGCGTGATTGTCGCGCCCATTTTCCAATCGCGTTTCGGCGCCGGCGCCCAGCGCGTGAAAGCAGCCGTGGCCGCCGGTCGGCTCGGCCGCCTCGTTCTCGCCAGCGTTTACATCAAGTGGCACCGCCAAGCCTCCTACTATCAGGGTTGGAAGGGCACGCGCGCCCTCGACGGTGGCGGTGCAGTGATGAACCAGGGCATTCACGGCATCGACCTGCTGCAATGGTTCGCCGGGTTGCCCGCTGAAATCTTCGCGTGGAAAACCCGGCGCGTGCACACCGGCATTGAGTCGGAGGACACCGCCTGCGCCGCCCTGCGTTTTGCGAATGGCGCCCTCGGCACCATCGAGGCCAGCACGGCGCTTTACCCCGGCTGGGCCCGTCGCATCGAACTCTGCGGCGAAAACGGCTCCATCACCTTGGAGGACGACCGCATCACCCAGTGGAATTTCCGCGAACCCCAGCCCGGTGATGAAACGGCCACCGCCGCCGCGGACAATGCGTTGGGTTCCGGTGCGAGTGCGCCCAACGCCATCAGTCATCAGGGCCACTTGCGGCAGATTCAAAACCTCGTCGATCATCTCCGCTCCGGCGCGCCCTTGCTCATCGACGGACCCGAGGCGCGCAAGGCCGTCGCCCTGATCTGCGCGCTTTACGCCTCGGCTGAGTCCGGCGTGCCGGTAAAAATTTAAGACGGCGGTTGCGTGCTGTCATGACTCGCCACTCTTTTTGATTTACCCCGGCCCTCCGGAAATCCCACCCTGTGCCGTCCGCCTTTCGCCATCCCAACCCACCCGATGCTCATCGACTGCCATAATCACCTCGGGGTTGATTTGTTTTTTTACCTCAACGGCTACCATCCCTATGCGCAGGATCTGCCGCAGCTGGTGACCGAGGGCCGGCACTGCGGCATCGACCGCTGGGTCGTGTTCCCAATGGTGACCAATCTCACCTTCGACGTGCCCGCGATGCGCGCGGCCAAATTTGTCTACGGCGGCTGCGAAACGGTGCCCTACGCCTTCGAGAATGAGCGGATGCTGCGCGAGGTCTATGAACTCTATCCCGACCTCGGCAAACTCACCCTGCCCTTCGCCATCCTCGATCCGTTGCGCGAGCCGGCGGCCCAACTCAAGAAACTCCGCGAACTCCATGCGCAGTTTCCTTTCTACGGGTTAAAAATCCAAGCCACGGTCATCCAGTCCGACGTCAACGCCCTGCTCACGGTCGGGCGCGGATTTCTGGATTTCGCCGCCGAGTTCGATCTGCCTTTTCTCATCCACTCCAGCGTGGCACCCGCAGACGTCTGGTCGCAGGCGAAGGACATCTTGAAGGTCGCCGAAGCCACGCCGGGCGTGCGCTTCTGCCTCGCCCACTCCTGCCGCTTCGACCGCGAATGCCTCGACCGCGTGGCGCAATTGCCCAACACGTGGTTCGACTGCTCCGCCCACCGCATTCATTGCGAATCGGTGACGCTGGGGTTGCCCAATATCGCGCCCAAGCCCCGCCGGTTCGACGCCGACTACCGCGATCCCACCGCTGTGATGCAGGCGCTCGCCGCGGCTTATCCCACCAAGTTCATCTGGGGCTCGGACACGCCTTTTCAGAGCTACGTGGACAAGGACTACTCGCTGCGTAGCACCTACGCCGAGGAAGTCGCCTGCCTCAACGCCCTACCCGACCAACTGCGCACCGCGGTCGCCCAAAACAACCTGCTCGCCCTGCTCAAATTAAAAGATGCAAGCGTTCTCACTCGCTGATCACGCCGCCCTCGTCACCGGCTCCTCGCAAGGCATCGGCCTCGCCATTGCGCGCGGCATTCATGCCGCCGGGGGCGCGGTCGCGCTGCACGGCAAGACGGGCCCCGCCCCGGATTTCCCCACACTCGCGCCCTTTCTCGTCGAGGATTTGCTCCAGCCCGAAGGCCCCGCGCGTCTCGTGACGGCCGCTTTTCAGGCGCGGCCGGCGCTCGATTTGCTGGTGGCCAACGCCGGCAGTTTTTTTGACCGGCCGTTTTTGGAGATGGATGCCACGACCTGGGACCAGACGATCAACCTCAACGTCCGCGCCACTTATTTTCTCTGTCAGGCTTTTGCCAAGGAACTCATCGCCCGGAAACGTCCCGGCGCGATGGTGCTCATTTCCTCGACCAACGGATTTCAGCCGGAGGAAGACTCGACCGCCTACGACAGCTCCAAGGGCGCCCTCGTGATGATGACGCGCACCCTTTCGCAGGCGCTCGTCGGGCACGGCATCCGCGTCAACGGCATCGCGCCCGGCCTGATTCGCACGCCGCTGACTTCCGCGCTCGGTTTCGGCGAGCGCGCGCAACACTACGAGAAAAAGATTCTGCTCAAGCGCCTCGGCGAACCCGAGGACTGTGCCGGCGCCGCGGTGTTTTTGCTTTCATCGGCGTCCGCCTACATCGTCGGCCAGATCGTGGTGGTGGATGGCGGGTTGACCGTCGGCCAGATCGGCCGGATGTAAGCCCATGCCGACTCTCGCTACCCTCGCCACTCCCGTCGTGCTCGTGGACCGCGGACGGCTCGCGGCCAACATCCGCAGCATGCAGACCGTGTGCGATGCCCACGGCGTCGAACTGCGCCCGCACATCAAGACCCACAAGATGGTCGCCGTCGCCCGCCAGCAACTTGCCGCCGGTGCCCGCGGCCTGACTTGCGCCAAACTCGGCGAGGCCGAGGCGATGCTGCCTTCGGGCGTGCGCAGTATTTTTATCGCCCATTCGCTGGTGGATCCCAATCAGGCCCCGCGCCTCGCCGCGCTCGCCGACCGGTTGGATGATTTTCGCGTGGCCGTCACCAGCGAGGCGCATTTGCCCGCCCTTGCTCAATTAGCCGCGGCGGTCGGGCGGAAACTGGCGGTGATGATGGCCGTGGACACCGGACTCGGCCGCGAAGGCGCGCGCGACGACGCCAGTGCCCATCGCCTGGCGGCCCAGCTCGCACAACACCGCGGGCTCGAACTCCGTGGTTTCTATACGCACGAAGGCTATCTCTATGGCGTCCCTCCCGCGGAGCAAAAGTCGCGAATCAACGAGGTCATCGATCGGCTCTGCGCCGTGCGCGACAGCATCGACCGCACCCTGCCCATCTGGCCGGGTTGCAGTGTGAGCGCCCGCCTCATCGCCGAGGCTAGCGCCGGCCGAGTGCAGGCCGTGCGGCCGGGCGCCTACATGTTTGGCGATCTCGCGCTCTCGCGCGGCACGGGCGTGATGACCACGGCCGACGTCGCCGTGCACGTGCTGGCGACCGTCGTAGACAAACCGGAGCCGGGCCTCGCGCTTATCGATGCCGGTTCAAAGACTTTTTCCTCCGACCGCACCGCCGACAATATCTTCGCGCTCGCCGCCGATGGACGCGACCTCGCCGTGTTGCGCGTCAACGAGGAGCACGGCTATGTGCGCGGCGCGGCGGTCGATGCACTCCGCGTGGGTGAACGCATCGCCTTTATTCCGGCCCACATCTGTCCGGTCATCAATCTCACCGACGAAGTCACCGTCACCGACGCCGGCAAGATCGTGGACACCTGGCAGGTTGAGGCGCGCGGCCAGACCCGCTGAAGGTTTCTCAGGCCGGCCCGCGCCGGAAGTGTTCCTCCAGCCACGGCCGGGTAAGATTATAGAAATCGAGGCACACCGTCCAGGCGGCGCAAGGTAAGCGCGCATTTTTTATAAGGCAGCGGCGCCAGCACCGGCTCGACCTGAGCCTCCATCGGTTCGCGGGCCAGACGCTCGCGCGTCGCACGCCAAAATTCCGTCCGCGCCGCCGCGGCTTCCTTTTCGATTTCAGGCGCGCTCATGTGCTTTGAGTCCTTTGAAAACCTGCACCGCCGCCGCTGCAATCCGCACGTGGCCGGCGCGCGTGATGTGAATGCCATCGGCCTGACAAAATTCGGGCCGCAGGTGCCGCGGGTCCGCGACATCGCAGACCAAGGCATGTCGGTCCACGAACGGCCGGCCGCTTTCGCGAATGAAGCGGTTGAGTCGTTCCAGTTCCGCGTAATGTGTTGCGGACGGAAGCACCCGCGGCGGCACGGTGGAAAACACCGCGTAGCCACCCCAGGTAATGAGCGCGGCCTGGCGTTGCATGTTTTGCCACGCCGCATCGGCCCCCAGGCCGGTGCCAATGTCATTGGTGCCGCCCTCGATCCACACCCGCTCCGGACGGAAAGGCGCGATCTCATGGGGGAAACGCTCCGCATCGAGCGCAGTCATCGAGCCACCGCTGCCGGTGTTGAGCACGAGCTCCTGGCCCAGTGCCCGCGTGGCGAGGTGCACATAACTCTCCGCTTCCGGTTCACCGTCGTTGCCCGCGGTAATCGAGTCGCCGATGGCGGCGAGCCGGCAATTTTGGGCCGGACTGACCGGCGTCACGCTCCAGTCAAAAATCCGCAGCTCCCCGCCTGTCGCGCTCGCGTCCGGCTGCAGCCCAAAACCCGGCCGGCCCGGAATGAAGCGCCGCCGATCCGGGATGACCAGCTCCACCGCACCGCCCGGCACATCGGGACCGGTCAATTTTGCGAGCACCGCCTTTTGAAACAACAGCACCGTGAGTGTATAGATCGTGCCAGCCGTCATCGTGAAGACTGGCGTCCCGCGTTCGCCGGCCAGCACGAGGTCGGTATTGAGTCCGAGAATATAAAATGCGCCATGCTCCACGCGGATGCGGAGGGGCAGGTCGTCGGGGGTCGTGCCGCGGCACAGGCGCATTTCCACCAATCCGTGTCGGCCCGGCGGCCCGCCGGTTTGCGTGCTGCAAAATGAAAACTGTGCGAGTTGCGAACGGTTGCCCAGCATGGGCCGGTTACGCAGCACCGCATGCGTGTAGGCCTCCGGCACCCCGGCTTGCACGCTCCAGCCGTGCGCGCGCCGGCCGCATTGCGCCGGATCGGCGAGCTGCGTGTGCACCGTGAGCGCCTCGCGCTGCGGCGCATCCGCAGTCAGTGCGTCGCACACATAGGGCACGCCCAGCTCCGCCGCGGTCTTCAATCCGGCCAGCAGTTCATCCAGTTGGGCCATCGGCGGAAAAAATGACGCGGGCGCTTGGCGGGGTCTTACGTTTTTTCGGCGATTGGCCGGACGGCGAGTTCGATGCACACGACCGTGATCGGTTGCTCGCCTCCATTCTCGACGGTGATTTCGTTCCAGCCGTCCCGCACGAGGGAAACCGGAAAGTAAAAATTCCACCCGGTGTGCTCGGCCGTGAGATGCGTGAGCGGACCGCAGGGGAAAAGCAGCCGGTCCGTCGGTGTGCCGTCCAACTTCGGCCAGGAACCGTTGAACGCCACCGGCAGCGCCGCGGGCTTTTCCCCGGCCTTGAGCACAAGCTGGATCACCAGTTCCAGTCCGCGGTCGGCCGGCTCGGCGCACATCGGCAGCCGGAAGGAGCGGTTCCACCATTTCTCCAAAACGGTCGGCAGTTGCGGCGTGACTTCAAACGGCGGCAGCACCAGCCCATGGCCACTCAGGGAAAACGTGTAATGCTTCGGCTGGCCGCGCAGCTGATCGAGCCGGTGGATGTCGCGCAACGCCGTGTAATCGGAAATCAGTCCCGGCACCCGCCCCTGGTCCGTGCAGTAGAAATTGAACCATTCAATGCCGTCCGCCCCGAGCACCAGTTTGCCCGCGGCATTGGCCCGCAACATTTCATGACTGGAGGAGATGTAGCGAATCCCCTGCGTGTGCTTGAGCGCCGGGGCGTATGTAGGCAAAGGGTTGGCCCCGTCCTCGATTACGCCGTAAATCCGCACGCGATCACCGAGCTTTTGCCGCAGGGTGTCGTGTGGCATTTCCCACGCGGTGCACCAAAAGCCCGAGGGCGCGATGAAGTCGAGCGTGCCGTCCTGACAAAGTCCCGCGACATCCAGTCCGATGCTTTTCAAAGTTTCCAACTGACCGGGGATGCGCATGCCCAGCGGATAAGGCCGGCCGGTCAACCGCGCGCGCTTTTCGGTGAGTGCCCGGATTTCGCGAATCCAATCGCTGATCATCGCCACCGTGGCCGCGCTCGCATTCGGTTCGCAGCACAACGGCTGCCGCCACCAGTCGAGTTCCAGTCCCTCGTAGTCGTAGTCTTCCACCACTTCCTTGATCTGCGCCATCATCAGGTCGCGCACTTCCTTCCGCTCATAGTTGAGTCCGTCGCGGTAGCCGGGCTCGAACTGTGTGGGCGAATACGCGCTGTGCTTCAGGCGCATCGCCGGGTCCTTGAGCAGCGGCACATTGAAAAAGCTGCCCTGCAGATTTTTATGTCCGTGATAATCATTCATCCGGATCGTGACCCACGGGGAAACTCCGCGCCGCCGGCAGGCTTTCGCGGCTTCGGCCAACCAGTCCACTCCGGCGTCCAGCAGGTCCTGGTAAAGGTTCATGAACGCCATAATGCGGTCAATGAACCGCTCCACCTCCTCCGGCTCTGTCACGCCCAGACAAATCGCGTGGCCGCGGAAATATTCCCGATCACCCCGCTGGTAGCCGTCGAGAATGGTCGGGATCACTTTGCTTGGATACCAAGCCCGCGAAGCGTTGGCGTTAACCAGAAACGTATCGACGCCGCTGTCGGCCAGCAGATCCACGTAACGGTGAATCGCACTCGCTTTGAACGGTCCCCCCACCGGTCGGCTGCCCGGATCAAGAATCCCGCTGCGGGCATTGACGACCTGCTGCAGCTTGAAATCCTCAGGCTGCCATTTTTCCGGATTGTAGAAAAAAACGCAGGAGTCGCCGTTGAAGAGATTATCGTGGGGCATGGTCGTGGGGTGGGGTGCGTGGCAGATTCGGCCAAATCCGCCGCTGAGCCATGCTAAAATGCACCCATTGCTTTGTCATATAGATGCCGCCGCGCAGGTTTTTGGGATGCAATCCGGCCGCACATCTGGATTGATGGGCCGTATCCCCTGCGGACGGGCCTCCGTCCCACCCCTGCTTTCCTCATGCATTCCGTCCTTATCATTGGCTGCGGCAGTATCGGCGAACGCCACCTGCGCTGCTTTCAACAAACCGGTCGCGCCCAAGTCATCGCCTGCGACGCCAGCCCCGCCTTGCTGCAAAAGATGGCGGACACCTACCAGGTTCCCGTTTTCGCCGATTCCACCGTCGCATTGCAAGAAGCCGTCGATGCGGTCGTCATCTGCACTCCCGCCCACCTGCATGTGCCGATGGCGCTGCAGGCGCTGCAAGGCGGCAGGCACGTCCTCATCGAGAAGCCGCTCTCCCAATCGTTTCAGGGCATCGATGAACTCCTGCGCGTGCAGGCTGCCTCCGGTCGCCAGGTCGCCGTGGCCTATGTGCTGCACGTTTTCCCCTTTCTCGTGCAGGCCCGCGACTTCCTGCGCAGCGGCGCACTCGGCCCGGTAAAGCACGTCACACTGACCAGCGGCCAGCCCTTTCATCGCATGCGGCCGGCGCACACGGTGCATTATTCCAAAACCTATTATCGCGATCGCCGGACCGGCGGCGGGGCCATTCAGGATGCGCTCACCCACACGGTCAACTGGGTGGAGAGCGTCCTCGGCCCGACCGACAGCGTGCTCTGTGACTGCGCCCATCAAGCCCTCGCCGACGTCACCGTTGAGGACACCGTGAACATCAGCGCGCGCAACGGCGGCGCGCTCGTCAATTACACGCTCAACCAGTTCCAGGCGCCCAATGAAAGCACTCTGCAGTTCAACACCGCCACCGGCAGCGTGAAGATCGAGCTGCACCGTCAGCGCTGGGGCGTTCTGCACGAAGGGGACAACGACTGGACTTGGCACGAATCCGCGGTGCCCGAACGCGACACTCATTTCATCGCGCAGGCCAATGCCTTTCTCGACCAGATCGAGGGCCGGCCCTCGCGGCTCTGTTCGCTTGAGGCCGCCGCCCAGACCCTGCGTTTCAATCTCGCCGCGCTCGCCTCGGGCGACGCTGACGGCCAACGCGTCACCTGCGCCTCGATCCATGCCTGAGCAACCGCTGCGCCTCGCGATGCTCGGCATGATCCCGGGCAACGGTCATCCGTTTTCGTGGTCGTCCATCATTAACAGCTACGATCCCGCCGCGCTCGCGCAGTGCCCCTATCCCGGCATCACCAAATACATGAGCGCGCATGCGCCGGACACGGTGCAGATTCCCGGCGCGCGCGTGACCCATGTGTGGACCGATAATCCCGCCGAGGCACCGCTGGTCGCCGCGACCGCCCTTATTCCCCACGTCGTGCAAAAACCCGAAGACGTCATCGGCCACGTGGATGCCGTGCTGATTTCCACCGACGACGGTTTCGATCACGTCCGCCGCGCCCGCCCCTTCGTCGAGGCCGGCCTGCCGGTCTTCGTGGACAAGCCCCTCGCGACCAGCGTCGCGGACCTCCGCACTTTCATCGCGTGGGAAAAAGCCGGTGCGCGCATTCTCTCCTCCAGCGGCATGCGCTACGCTCCGGAAATCGATGACTACATCGGCGGCAACTCCACGCTCGGGCCGTTGCGCTGGATTTCCAGCATCGGGGCCAAGGCTTGGGAAAACTACGGCATTCACGCGCTTGAACCGGTCTTCCGTATCCTCGGTCCCGGTTTCATCTCCATCCGGCTCGAAACCGCCCCCGGCCTCGAAATCGCCCACCTCACCCACCGCTCCGGCACGCAGGTCACGCTGCCCATGATCTACGATGGCGGCACCAGCTTCGGCACGATCCATCTCTGCGGTGCGGCCGGTCAGACCACGATCCGCTGCGCGGACACCTACACGACCTTCCGCCGCCAGCTCGTCGCCTACGTGGATTTTCTCCGCCACGGAAAATCCGCCTATCCCTTCGCCGACACGGTCGAGCTCATGGCTATTATTATCGCCGGTCTGCGCAGCCGTGCGGAAGGCTCGCGTCGCATCACCGTCGCTGAAATTCTCTCTGAACTCACCCCATGAAACTTCCCCCCAGCCGCATTCTCCAACTGCTCCGCGAAAATCGCTACCCCGCGATCCTCAAGCTCAACCTCGTCGATCCGCGCGTGCCCGAAATCGCGGGTGCCAGCGGCATCGATGGACTTTGGTTGTGTCAGGAACACGTGCCCAACGACTGGCTCATGTTGGAAAACATGATCCGCGCAGCGCGCCTGCACGGCATCGACTCGCTCGTGCGTGTTTCGAAGGGCGGCTACAGCGACTATGTGCGCCCGCTCGAGGCCGGCGCAACCGGCATCATCGTGCCGCACGTGGCCACCGCCGCGGAGGCGCGCCAAATCGTGGAGTGGACCCGCTTTCATCCCCTCGGCAAACGCGCGCTCGATGGCGGCAACATCGACGGCCAGTTCTGTCTCGCGCCGCAGGATGAATATCTCCGCCACAGCAACGCCGAGAAAATCATCATCCTGCAAATCGAGTCGCCCGAAGCACTGGAACACGTCGAGGCCATGGCCGCCGTGCCCGGCTTCAACGGCTTTCTCTTCGGCCCCGGCGATTTCAGCCACCGCCTTGGCAAGGCCGGCCAGATCACCGCGCCCGAGGTTGTCGCCGCCCGCCAGCGCGTGGCCCAGGCCGCCCGCGCGCACGGCAAGTTCGCGATGTCCGCCGGCCTTTTTGCGCCCGTCGCCGATCTCGTCGCCGAGGGTCACTCCGTCTTCAGCATCGGCGCCGATGTCATCGGCCTTAGCAGCTATGTCACGCAGCGCCTGGAGCTGCTGCGCGGTCAGGTTGAAAAACTTCCGCCGCTGCCCGCGGGCAAATCCCTTTATGGCTGATTCCTCCCTTTTCTCCCTCGCCGGCAAAGTCGTCGTGCAGGTCGGCGGCACCGGCCTCCTCGGCCGCGAGCTCGTCAAAGCCCTCGGCCAAGCCGGCGCCACGCTCGTTGTCGGCACGCGCGATCCGGCCAGCTTCGCCGCCGATCGGGAATTCGCCCGCGCGGCCGGCGTCGAAGTGCAGGTCGAGCCGCTCATCGTCAGTGCGGAGGAGTCCGTCCTCGCGTTTCGCGACGCCATCCTCGCCGCCCACGGCCGGGTGGATGGTTTGGTTTACAACACGGTCAGCCGCCCGATGAAGGGGATCAAGCCACACGCCGAAGAGTGGCGCGACTCGATGGAAACCAACGCCACCGGGTATTACCTCACGTTGAACGCGTTTGCCGAAACCATGGCGAAACAGCCCAACGGCGGCAGCATCGTGAGTATCTCCTCCATGATGGGCATGGTCGGCCCCAACCCCCACAATTACACCGGCACCGCGATGTCCGCGATGCCCGACTATTTTTTCCACAAGGCCGGCATGATTAACATGACGCGCTTCTACGCGTCCTACTTCGGCCTGAAAAAAGTGCGCTGCAACGCGGTCTCGCCCGGCGGTATCTACAATCCTGCCAGCCCGCAGGCCGATGCGTTTCTCGAACGCTACAATAAAATGACGATGCTCGGCCGCATGGCCAATCCCGACGAGATCAACGGCGCGGTCATCTTCCTCCTGAGCGATGCTTCCGCCTACATCACCGGCGTCAACCTGCCCGTGGACGGCGGCTACACGGCAAAATAATCCGTCCCCCGCCGGGTCTGCCAACCCATGAATAATACCGCACGGATGCAGGGTCTTGTGGCCGTCGTGACCGGCGGCGGCTCAGGCTTTGGTGAAAGCATCTGTCGGGTTTTTGCCGCGCACGGTGCCCTAATTGTGGTAGCCGACCTCCATGCGGACAACGGCCGCCGCGTCGTCCGTGATCTGGAGCAGGCCGGCCACGCCGCGTTATTCTGCCCGGTTGATGTCAGCCAGTCCGCGGCGATGGCCGCGCTCGTGCAGGCCGCGCTCACCCGTTTTGGCCGCATCGATGTCATGGTTAACAACGCCGGCATGAGCCACCCGAACCAGCCGATGTTGGAAGTGACCGAGGAATTTTTCGACCGCCTGTATGCCGTCAACGTGAAGAGCCTCTACCACGCCGCGGTGCACTGCGTGCCGGTCTTTCGCCGGCAGGGCGGTGG
>JAGNQV010000300.1 GCA_017988885.1 Opitutaceae bacterium
GAATGCCGAGATAGACCTGACACGAGCTCGTGTTGATGCGCACGGCCCTGGCCGCCGCCACGTAGTCCGCCGGCAGGTTCTCCTCGCCCGCCATCTTGAAGACGGTGTTCATGATATTGGCGTTCGACAGGATCGCCTTCGCACGGATCACCCGGCCACTCTTGGCGACGATGCCACAGGCCACCTTCCGGCCGTCGCGCTCCTCGATGAGGACTTTGTCCACCAGCACCTTCTTGCGCACTTCGACGCCGTTCTTCTTCAGTTCCGCGACCATTTTCTCGATGAGCACGTCGGAACCGCCGCGAAAAGTGAACACCCCTGCGCCCATGAAATTCGAAAACACGATGCCATACGTGATCGCCGGATCCTCGGGGGTGGAACCGTTGGCGTAGGTGATGGGCTCCATCAATAACCGGTGCACATCGGGCCGGCCGGGAAAGAACCGCTCGAACATCTGGCCTGTCGTCTCGGGGTTGTTGTCGTAGAAGTTCATCGCCCGGAGGTGGTCGTAGAACGCCTCCACCGTTTCCCGCGTCAGCTTGAACTGCTCGACCAGCACCCGCGTGTAGTCTTCCCGCGTAAACGTCGTCCACACGTCCATCTGCGGGTTCACGAACCGGATGTCCTTCAGTTGCACGATCGAGTCGGCGATTTCCTGCGTCCAGTATTTGCGACAGCTCTTGATCATGCCGCTGGGAAACCCGTGCAACGAAATGTCGAAGATGTGCCCGCCCTTGCGCGTAAACCACGTCGCCAGCCCGCCAAACTGATAGTGATGCTCGAGCAACAGCACCTTGTGCCCCGCCTTCGCCAGATAGTTGGCACCGGTCAATCCGCCCAAGCCACTGCCAATGACGATAACGTCATACTCATCTGCAACCTCTTTTAACCAGTCATAAGCCATGTGAAGGGTCGAGCGAAGCAAACCCCCGCACCTGCTGGCAAGGGACTTTTGCAGGAGGCAGGCAGAAGGATGAGGCAGGAAATGGCCGGCCTTAGCTGCCTTCTGTGATATTTGCTCCGTGTCTTTGTGTCTCCGTGGCTAAGTCAGAATTATACCTCTGCTTGATTCAGCAACCAAGAATCCACGTTTCCTAATTTCCCTCCGTGTCCTTCCGTGCCATCCGTGGTTAAAAATCCGAACTGACCGGTGATAGAGCTTCGCCACGGAGACACTGAGGTTTTTAACCCAAATTTAGGTTCATCGTTTCATGGCTTCAGCATAAACTTCTGATCTATTCAGAACCCAGGAATCCAAGCTTCTTTCCTCCTTCTGCCTTCTTGCTTTCCGCTCCGCCGCGGCCAATCGCTAGGCGCCCGCCACCGGCTCCGGATCGGCCGGCACCGTCTTGTCCGCGATGTAGATCGTGTAGGTGGCGCGCTTGGCCGTGGCGTAAAGTTTCGCGGACACCGCCTCCACTGAGAAGCCAACCGCTTTGAGCCGGTCCGAAAATCCGGTGTCAGGCTTGGCCGACCAGATCGCGGCCCGGCCACCCGGCTTGAGGGCATCGATGATGCGTTGAATCCCCCGTTTGTCGTAAAGCTTGGCATTGCCCGCCTGCACCATCGCCGTCGGCCCGTTGTCGATGTCGAGGAGGATGACGTCATAGGGCGCGGCGCCGGCCCGGCCCAGCGTGGCATTCACATTTTCCGTCAGAATTTTCACGCGTGGATCATCTAGCAACGTGCCGTTGAGTCCGGCCAGATGCGTGCGGTTCCAAGCCACAACTTCGGGCATCAACTCCGCCACGCACACCGTCACGCGGGGTCCAGCCAGCGCCAACACACTTTTCAAGGTGAAACCCAGGCCCAGGCCACCGATCAGCACGCTCGCCTTTTTGTGCCCCCGGATTTTCTCCGCCGCGAGTTGCCCCAGTTGTTCTTCCGAGGCCGTGGCGGCGGAATTCATCAGCTCCTTGCTATCCACGCGCAGGCTGAATTTTCCGTCATGGGAGTGCAGCGTCAACCGGTTGCCATCGGGGGTGAGGGTTTCGGCGAGTTTGACGTGCGGTTTCATGTGGCCGCGAACAGCATGCGAATCCCGCTTATACGCAAGGGGCTTCTGCGCCGCGGTCCACGCCAGACGCCCTGCCTAAGCGTGAGCTTCGCAAACGTCTGGAGCTTGAATCCCCTGCACGCTTCAAGCTTAGTGCTGATCGCTCAGTCACTCATGCCCGCTTTCATCAATCTTTCCTGCTACAAGTTCACGCCGCTGGCCGATCTTCCGGTGCTGCGGGAGCGCTTGCTGGAGCTGACGCAGGCGCAGGGCCTCAAGGGCACCATCCTGCTCAGTCCCGAGGGCATCAATCTTTTCGTGGCCGGCACCCGCGCCGCGGCCGACACGCTCCTCACTGCGCTGCACGCCGTGCCCGGCCTTGCCGGACTTGCGCCCAAAGAGAGCCTCAGCGACGAGCAACCTTTCAACCGGATGCTCGTGAAGATAAAAAAGGAAATCATCGCTTTTGGCGTCGCGGGCATCGATCCCGCGCACCGCCCCACGGGGAAACTCACGCCGCGCACGCTCAAGCAATGGCTCGACGAAGGCCGGTCGCTCACCCTGCTCGACACGCGCAACGACTACGAGATCCGCATGGGCAGTTTCCACGGCGCAGTGCCGGCCGGCATTGAAAACTTCCGCGACTTCCCCGCCGCCGTCGCCCGGCTACCCGCGGAGTTGAAGACCCGGCCCATCGTCATGTTTTGCACCGG
>JAGNQV010000301.1 GCA_017988885.1 Opitutaceae bacterium
GTTTCCAACACGAGTGTGAAGGAAATGATCGCCGACCTAATCACACTGGAAGACCGGTCCGCCCCGCTGAGCGATCAGGAGGTTGTGACCAAGTTACAGGAAAAAGGCATCACCATTGCCCGACGCACGGTGGCCAAATACCGTGAAGAGCTTGGCCTGCTACCGAGCAATTTGCGGCGCGACTACGCTTGAGCGTGAGACGCGGGTATTGCAGCCAATGGCGCGCCGGGATTGACGGTCAGTCTTAAGCCCGGTTCGCGCTCGACGCCGCCACGGTCAACCCAGCAGGCAAAGGCAATCATGCCTGCATTATCGCCGGTATGTCCGGGCAACGCCGCCAAGAGCGGAAGGTGTAACTGTCCGGCAAGCGCCTCACCCGCGGTGCGTAAGGCTCGATTGTTGGCCACGCCGCCCGAAAGCCCGAAACTGGCAAAGCGACGCCGCTGCAACGCGGTGCGGGTCTTGCGCATCAACGCATCGATGACCGCCTGCTGGTAACTCGCGCACAAGTCGGCCAGTCGCGCTTGAACTTCCGCGGTCGTCAGTTTTTCCAGCGTGTAGCGCAAACTGGTCTTGAGCCCGGAAAAGCTGAAATCGAGTTCATCGCGCTTGCCGATCCCCCGGGGAAAATCATAGGCATCGGCGCGGCCCTGGAGCGCGAGCTTTTCGATCCATGGCCCGCCCGGATAGCCGAGACCCAATAGCTTGGCTCCCTTGTCGAGCGCTTCCCCGGCTGCATCGTCCCGGGTTGAAGAGAGCACCGTGATGCGGCGGTCCTTTTCAATCGTGCATAATAACGTATTGCCGCCTGATACGATCAACCCAAGGTGCGGCAGCAGTGCGTCAAGACGCGATTCAAAGTCGCCTGGATGTTCCCGGTGCAGCGCGATAAAAGGCGAAAAAGCATGCGCCCGCAGGTGATTCACACCAGTGACCGGCACGCGCAACGCCAGCGCCAAGGCTTTGGCCGCCGCGGTGCCGATGGCGAGACATGCAGCCAATCCCGGACCATGGGTGACCGCCACCTCCGTAATTTTATCGAACCCGATTTCGTGGCGCGCGCGCGCCAGCAACGGCGCGAAGTTGCGCACATGCTCACGTGTGGCCAAATCGGGCACGACTCCGCCGTGTCGCTCATGCAGCGCCATCTGCGTATGGATCCATTCGCCGACGAGACCATGGCTCGGATCGAACACGGCCACCGCCGTTTCATCGCAGGAACTTTCCAACGCCAAAATCATGGGTTGGACGGCGCTTCCCCGTGCGCACGGGCTTCAAAAACGGCCACACCCTTCAACACATCAAGCGCCGCGTGCAACTGACGATCATCGATCGGGACAAAGCCAAACCGCTCGTTAAATTCCACCGGATCCTTGATATCGGTGCGTCCTCGTTGCAGTCGGAGCTTGTTGTCTTCTTCCGGCGTCATCACGACTTCGACCTGCGGTGCAATGCCCTTCCCGTGGATACTCACACCGCTCGGCGTATAATAACGCGCCGTGGTCAGACGCAGACCTTCGCCGTTTTTGAGCTTGATGATGGACTGCACTGAACCCTTCCCAAAAGAGCGCTCCCCCACAATTACCGCCCGTCCGGTATCCTTCAATGCCCCCGTGACTACCTCCGCCGCGCTGGCGGAGCCGGCGTTAATCAGCACCACCATGGGCAAGGCAATCGGTTCGCCCTCGAGCTCCGCGAGAAAGTTCTCCCGATCTTCGGGTTTGCGGCCTTGGGTGTAAACCACGAGCTCATCCGTGCGAAAAAAGGGCTCGGCCACCTCGACCGCCGATTCCAACAAACCGCCGGGATTATTTCGCAAATCCAACACCAACCCATCGATGCCCTGTTTCAGTAGCCCATCGAGTGCGTTGGTAAACTCATGGCCGGTGTGGGCGGAAAACTCGGTGAGCTGGATATAGCCAATGTGCCCCTCCAATACACTCACGTCCCGCACACTCTGCAATTTGATCACCTCACGCACCAAGGTGAATTCCTGTTTTTTTTGCGTGCTGGGCCGGTAGAGACTCAGAGTGACTTGGGTATTGGGCTTACCGCGCAAAAGCTTGATGACATCCTCCATGCCGGATTCGGCCCCCAGCATGCGACCTTCCACCCCAAGAATTTCATCTCCGCGCAATATGCCGGCGCGTTCGCCGGGCGTGCCAGCGATCGGCGCAATCACTATCACCCGCCCCTTGCGCATTTCCACTTGGATCCCAATTCCGCCGAAGTCGCCATCCAGGTCGTCCTGTAGCTGTTCAAAATCGCTCGATTCCATGAATTCGGAATGCGGATCAAGCGATTCGACCAACCCATGAATCGCTTCGCGGGCGAGCCGGTCATAGTCGACGTTTTCTTTGTCCACATAGTTTTCGTTCACTAATTTCATGGCGTCGCGCACATAACTGGCGGATCGCTCCAGTTCGCGATTGGGAAACCAGCTCCAAGCCAGGGCCATGCGCAACGCGCCGACCGAAAGCACTATGCCCAGCAAGGCGCCGGCGATCAGGGTCAGAATGCGTTTGAGCATAACGGCGACAGTGTGCATCTGGTTCGCTTTGTAAATGGGTTCGTCATCCTTACCTTCTGCCCCGCCCTCGCCCGCTTTCCTCGCGGCCTTCCACGAACGTGCCGGCCACGGTGGGGTGCTGACATTCGCGGAGTTCATGGAACTCGCGCTCTATCATCCCACGCTGGGCTATTACCG
>JAGNQV010000110.1:0-4871 GCA_017988885.1 Opitutaceae bacterium
TTCCAGAGCGTGGCGTTCACGAGCGCGCCATTGATGCCGAGCATCGGGTGGTCGGTATAAACCGGCAGGTTGATCCAGAAATCGGCGTCGAGAAAGAGCGGCGTCGCGAGGAAGCTCTTGCGGTCCTCGTCTTTCGTCGAGTTGTTCGGCACGTCGCGCGTCTGTGACTCGATGAAAATCGGGTCAAAACGCTGCGGCAGCGGGCTGTCGTAAAACCACACGGGGTCGTAGAATTTGCCCGATTCCAGCACGTAGATCTTGTGACCCTTGAAGGGCGAATTACCCGTCACGAGCGAAGGCAGGTAACCGGTCATCCGCAGCCGCAGCTGATTGAGCCCCACGAGGAAAACATCCTCCGATTTGAAACCGCGGCGCACCATCGCGGCAATCACCGCCTGCACCAGCGGCACCGGCGTGGCCATACCCGGACCGGAATCCGCGTAAATCTTGAGCCCGACTTTCCTTTTTTCCCCGGGCACCAGCTTCTTGCCGGTCGCCGCCTCAAAACTCTCGATCAGCTCCTCCACCTTGTGGTCGTAAGTTTGCTCCGTGAAATTCGGCAGGCTCGTCTCCCAGACCGGCTCGGCGGGCGCCTTGGGCGCAGGCGCAGGCGCGGCGACCGCAGCCATTGCCACGCCAACCGCCATAAACAAAACCGTGAACTTGGTAAAACGCATAGGTGTTATGTCGCCTAAAATCCGCCGATGTTTCATCGACAAGCCGCGAAACTTGACAGGCCGGCCGGTGGGTTGAAAGTGCATTCTTCCTGTAATTTCCCGACCGACCGTTCATGCCTGCCATCAAGCCCACCTGCGTCCGCGACCTGAAGTTGCGCGTGAACCTCGCGGACGTCATCTCCCGGGTGGTCACTTTGCGCAAGGCCGGCGGTTCCCGGCTCAAGGGCCTCTGCCCGTTTCATAACGAGAAAACCCCATCGTTCCACGTCGATCCCGACAAGGGCTTCTACAAGTGCTTCGGTTGCGGCAAGGCCGGCGACATCATCACCTTCGTCCGCGAGACCGAGCAACTCGGCTTCACCGAGGCCATCGAGGCGCTCGGCCAGCGCTTTAGCATCGTCATCGAATATGAGGAGGGCAGCGGCGGCCCGAGCCGCGAGGAACGCTCGCTGCGTCAGGAAATTTTCGAAATCCACGAACTCACCGCCGAGCACTACCATCAAGCATTCAAGGCCGCCACCCCCGTCGGCAATTTCATGCGCACTTACTGGGTGGAGCAGCGCCGCTTCGCCCCCGAACTCGCCGAGGAATTCAAGATCGGTGCCGCCGCCCCCACCGACGACGGCCTCGCCGCCCTGCTGTTGAAGCGCAAATTCTCCGAGGAAGCGCTGCGCCAGTGCGGGCTGTTCTTCATGCGCGAGGGCGCGGTGTTCGGGCTCGGTTCGCTCAAGCCCCGCTTTCGCGGCCGGCTGATGATTCCGATCCGCGATCACCAAGGCCGCGTCGTGGCCTTTACCGCCCGCCAGACTGAGCTCACACCGCCGGACGATCCCGCGCGCGAAGCCAAATACGTCAACTCGCCCGAAACCCCGATTTTCATCAAGGGCAACCTGCTCTTCAACCTTGACCGCGCGCGCACCGCCGCCGGTGAGGGCAAGCCCTTCGTCATGGTCGAGGGCCAGCTCGATGCCCTCCGTTGTTGGAGCGTCGGTCTGAAAACCGCCCTCGCCCCGCAAGGCACCTCGATCACCGAGACGCAACTCGTGCTCCTCCGCCGTTACCACACGCAGGTCGAATGCTTCTTCGATAGCGACAGCGCCGGCCAGAAAGCCGCGTTGCGTTTCCTGCCAATGGCACTGAAAGCCGGCCTGGAAATCCGTTTTCTCCGGCTCGCTGGCCAGGAAAAAATCGATCCCGACCTGCTCTTCCTGGAGCGCGGGCTGCCGGCTTATGCGGAACTGCAGCGCGACTCCTTGTCCGCGATGGCCTTCGCCTGTCGCTCGGTTCTGCCGGACCCGGCCAACGCCGTCCCCGAACAAAAATCCCGCGCCGCACAGGCGGTCATGGAGCTCATCGCCGCCGCGGAGTCCGAGGTCGCTCGCGCCGAGTTCCTTAACGAAGCCGCGCAATACCTCCGTCTCTCGGTGCAAGCGATGCAGCGCGACTTCCAGACCTTTGCCGCGAAGCAAAGCCGGCAAAATGCCCATCGTCAGGCCGCCGCCGAACCGGCAACCCCGGCGCCTCCTCCCAATTCGGGTGCCACCCCGGAGCTCCATTTGGTCCTGCTTTGCCTGCATTTTGAGGCGCTCGGCAAGCCGTTGAGCACGGTTTTGCCCCATGATTGGATTGATGCCGGTCATCCCGCCGGCGTGCTGCTGAACCGTTTCCTGAGTGAGTTTGAGCACGACAACTGGCCGGGGCGGGATCATCTCGAAACCCTGCTGGAAACCCCTGAAGAAAAAGCGCTTGTCGCCTCGCTGCTCTTCGATACGCCTAATTTTGATGATCCACTCAAAGTGGCCAACGAGGGCCTGCGCATTTTGCGTGCCCGCGCCTTGGAGCCCCGTCTCCGGCAAATAGAACTTGCTTTAGCCAATACCGGTGCGGACAGTAATTCTGACCCAATTTCACTCTTAAAAGAACGCTCCGAGATCCAACGCCAGCTACGCCAACCACTCCATTTGTCCGCTGTGGTTTAGCCTATAAGTAGAGACCCTTTCATTTCACATGCCGCGCAAAGCCAAGTCCGCCCAATCCGATACTCATTCCGAAGCCGTTGAGGCTGCCATTGCCAAAGTCCGTCCGGAGGCTGCTGAAGGCGCCCCGGGGGCCGAGGGTGCCGCTGGTGGCATCAACGAGAAAATCCGCCAGCTCATCCGCCATTCCAAGGAACAGGGCTACCTGACCTTCGACGACATCAACGAGGCGCTCCCCGAGTCCGTCGAGAATCAGGAGGAAATCGATAACGTCCTCTCCATCCTGCAAAACCTTGAAATCGAGATTCTCGAACCCGATCAGGTCGATGATTTCAAGCAGCGCATGGAAGAGGCCGAGGAGGAGGAGACCCGTTCGTCGCAACACGACATCCTCGATGACCCCGTCCGCATGTATCTCAAGCAGATGGGCCAGGTCCCGCTGCTCACCCGCGAGCAGGAAGTCGAAATTTCCAAGCGCATCGAAAACGCCGAGCTGAAGGCACAGACGGCCCTTTTCGAAGCCTCGGCCGTCGGCGCCCACATCGCCAGCCTCGGCGCCAAGCTGCTCACCCGCGAGGAGCGTTTTGACCGCATTGTCATCGACAAGAAAATCGACAGCCGCGAAGCCTACTTCAAGTCGCTCCCGAAACTCGTCGAGACCACCCAAAAAGGTGAACAAGGCGTCGCCGAAGCTTGGGCGGAATACGTCAAGGCCCGCACCGAGGTCGACAAAAAGCGCATCCTCAGCAAATTCCGCAAACGCGAGAACCTGCTGCGCGCCAATTTCAGCAAATTCTATTTCAAGCTGAAGGTTTACGAGGAATACCTCGAGCAGCTGAATCCCGTCTTGGCGGAGATCGAGCAACTCAACCAGCAGATCGCGCGCGCCAAGCATCCGAAGACCAAGAAGGACGCCGCCATCGACACGAAGGCCATCACCGCCCGTTTCAAGCAGATTGAGGCCGCCCAGCGCATCGCCCCCGCCCAGTTGCAGGCCGTCGTGACGCAGACGATGATCCATGTCCGCGAGGCCCACAAGGCCAAGACCGAGATGGTCGAGGCCAATCTTCGTCTCGTCATCTCCATCGCCAAGAAATACACGAACCGCGGCCTCTCCTTCCTCGACCTCATCCAAGAAGGCAACATGGGCCTGATGAAGGCCGTCGAAAAATTCGAATACCGCCGCGGCTACAAATTCTCCACCTACGCCACGTGGTGGATCCGCCAGGCCATCACCCGCTCCATCGCCGACCAAGCCCGCACCATCCGCATCCCGGTCCACATGATCGAGACGCTGAACAAGGTCATGCAGGTCCAGAAACAGCTCCTCCAGGAATTCGGCCATGAGCCGACGCCCGACGAGGTGGCCGACGAAATGAACCTGCCCGTCGAGCGCGTGCAGCAAATCATGAAGATGGCGCAACAGCCCATCTCCCTCCAGTCCCCCGTCGGTGACGGCGACGACACGAGCTTCGGTGATTTCATCGAGGACAAGTCCGCCGAAAATCCCTACGACATGACCGCTTTTTCGCTCCTGCGCGAAAAGATCATCGACGTCCTCGACTCGCTCACTGAGCGCGAGCGCCGCGTGCTCTCCCTTCGTTTCGGCCTCGTGGATGGCTACAGCCGCACGCTGGAAGAAGTGGGCAAGCAGTTCAAGGTCACCCGCGAACGCATCCGCCAGATCGAGGCCAAAGCGCTCCGCAAGATGCGCCACCCGACGCGTATCCGCCAGTTGCACGGCTTCTTCGATGCCGAGCAGATCGACAACGCCCAGAATCTCATGAAGGTCGCCGCCTCCACCCGCCCGCCCGGTGCACCCGCCCCGGCCGGATTGCTCGGCAGTGGCACCCTGCCCGGCGGACTTGGCTTTTCCCTTCCGAAAATCTAACCGCCTGCGCCCGCCTGCCGGACTAAATTGCTTTACCGCTTTACAGTCCGGACCGGCGGGCTAGCTTGCCACCCATGGAAACATCGACCGCTTTCTTCGCGGGTATCTTCGGTCTCGGCGCTCCCGAACTGATCGTTATTCTTGTCATTCTGCTCGTCCTTTTCGGCGGTGCCAAGCTGCCTTCCCTCGCCCGCGGGCTCGGCCAGTCCATCAAGGAATTCAAAAAGGCCGCCAAGGATGAAGGCGAAGCCGACAAGCCCGCCGACGCCAAGAAGACCGATGGCGCCAAGCCTAACGGGTTGAATTAATCGTTCCGCGATTCCGCCA
>JAGNQV010000110.1:4971-9938 GCA_017988885.1 Opitutaceae bacterium
CTTCCTCGCTCAACCAGATCTTGAATTCACGGATCTGGACCGGGGTCCCCAGCGCCAGAACTTCGTCGCCCGACTGCAGGGTTTCCTGCCCGCTCGGATTGAGGATGCGCTGCGCGCCACGACTGATGCCTGCGATCTGCACCCCGTGGGTTTGCGCCGGCGACAACTCCATCAGCGTCCGGCCCGCCGCCCGGCTCCACCGCGGCACCGGCAGGGCTTCCATCCGCACTTCTTCAAATAGCGAATCCGCCGTCGCCAGCCCCGAAACGGCAGCGAGACAGGCCTTGCCGGCCTTGACCTGCTCTGAGGTGCCCAGCAACAGCACGCGGTCCCGCGGATACAGCACGGTCTCGGGCGGGGGCAACGAAATCATGAAACCCTGCCGCTCGATGCCTACGACCGAACAACCGAAACGTGAACGGAGATCCAATTCGGCGATTTTCTTACCCTGGTTGTCCGCCAAATCCGGCAACATACAGTCGATGACGTTAAGATTCCAGCCCGCGTGCGGCTGCAACCAAGGCGCCGTGGTCGAGGTCATCTTCGTGCTCGTGGACTCCATCATGCTTTGCAATTCCACCTCGAGATGGCTGTGCCAGAAAATGAGCTTCTGCCGGAGCAGGAGGAGCGCCAGCACCGCGATCAGGGCACTCCCCAGCAGCAGCCAGCGCGCCGTGCCCTCGGTCGGCACCACCGCCATGAGCCAGAGAAAAATCCCCGCGCCCGCCACCAGTTTGATGCCGGTTTCCACCATGGGCGTCAGGCGCGCCGCATTCGCATGGCCGCTGGTCGTGACTTGTGCGTAGAGCAAGGCGAGCGCGGAGACATTGCGCCAGATTGCAATCAACGGCGCCAGCACGACCAGCGTCAGGCCCGTCAAAAAGATGACCTGCGGGCCGTAGGGAAACAGCCAGTCGCGCCCCAGCCAGCCCTCCAGCGCGAGAAACAGCTGCTCCGAAAAAAGCAGCAGGCCCGACACAAACAGCATCTCGACGCTGATCTGGATGAAGCGCTTGCGGCTGAGCTGCCACAAGGGGCTCCGTTTTTGCTGCATCTGAAATCGTTCCAGCCAGCTGCGGTAATAATCCAGCCAGTCATTCAGCCACACCGGCTGCCGCGCCAGCACCGCATCGGCGATGGAGCTGGAGTTCCGCGCGAGCAGCGGCGACACGAGCGTGGTCAAAAGTGATACGCCGACCGCCAGCGGATAAAATCTTTGCGGCACGACCGCCGCCGCCACGCCCAGTTGCGCGATGATGAAGGAGAATTCGCCGATCGGCGTCACCGCCATGCCCGTGCGCAGCGCATCCTTCGCCGGCGTGCCCACCAGCGTCAGGGCTCCCGTGATCGCCACCGTGCGGGCCACAAGGGTGAACGCCGCCACGCTGACAATCAGCCCGAACGAGCCGGCCAGCTCCTGCAGGTTGATCTGCATGCCGATGGCCACGAAAAACACCGCGCTGAACACATCGCGCATGCCCTCAAACGTTCGCTCCACCTGCGTGCGATGCGGCGTCTCGGCGACAATCGTGCCGAGCAAAAACGCCCCCAGCGCCAGCGAATAGCCCGCGTGATGCGCCAGGATCGCCATCCCGAAGAGCAAGCCCGCGATGCCCAGCGTCTGCAGCTCCTCATCCGCCGCGATGCTCATCCGCCGCAACAGCCAGGGGAAAAACAACAATCCGCCGATCACGGCCAGCGCGACAAAGGCCCCCATCAGGCCCAGCGTTTCGCCGATACCGGTCGCCGCGGCGCCGCTGAGATGGGCCAGCGAGCCCAACAGCGTCATCATCACCACCGCCACCACGTCCTCCATCACCGTGATGGTCATCGCCATCTGGCCCGAGCGTTCGTGGGCGGTGCCGGTCTCCTGCAGCACCTTGCTGATGATCGCGGAGGATGAGGTCATCAACATCGCCGCCAGAAACAGGCTTTCGGTCGGATTCCAGCCCGCCACCACACCAAACAACCGCGTCAGATAATACACGCCCACCGCACCGCCAAAGGTGGCGAGCAGCAACGCGAGGCCCATGCGCCGCAGCCGCCGCAGACTGAGCCGCAGGCCGATGCCAAACATCAAAAACACCAAACCCACCTGCGCCGCCGTCTCGATGCGTGCGGTGTCCGTCACCAGTGAAAACGGCGGCGTGAACGGTCCCACCACCATGCCCGCGGCAAGGAAACCCACCACCACCGACAAGCCCATGCGCTGGCACATCCAGCCCACCACACCGGCCACCACCAGAATGATCGCCAAATCCTGAATGAAATGTATCCCGTGCATGATAGGTTGCGCTGTGCGCAATGAAGACGCGAGCAACCGGCGATGGCGTCAAGCCCCCCGTTCTTTCCCGAGTGAAAACCAAGCCCGCCTGTGATTTACCGCGTTGACACTCCCTCGGCACGCCGATTCGTTTCCGTCGGCGGCAACGCGCCCGCCCTTTCACCCAAAACCATGGCAGCTAACTTCCTCGGCTATTTCTCGAACGACATCGGTATCGACTTGGGCACCGCCAACACCCTCGTCTACGTCAAGGACAAGGGCATCGTTCTCCGCGAGCCTTCCGTGGTCGCGCTTGATACCGTCACACGCAAAGTCCGCGCCGTCGGCGACGAGGCCAAACGCATGCTCGGCCGCACCCCCGGCAACATCACCGCCATTCGCCCCATGAAAGACGGCGTCATCGCCGACTTCGACGTCACCGAGGCGATGCTGCGCTACTTCATCCGCAAGGTTTCCAACACGTCCTTCCGCGCCCCGCCCCGCGTCGTCATCGCCATTCCCTCCGGCATCACCGAGGTCGAGAAACGCGCGGTGAAGGATTCCGCCCTCCATGCCGGCGCCCGCGATGTCATCACCATTCCCGAGCCCATGGCCGCCGCGATCGGCGTGGGGCTCCCGATCGACGAACCCGCCGCCAACATGATCGTGGACATCGGCGGCGGCACCACGGAAATCGCCATCATTTCGCTCAACGGCATCGTCTTTTCCAAGTCCATCCGGGTCGCCGGCGACGAGCTCGACGCCGCCATCATCAATTACATGAAGCGCGCCTACAATCTCCTCATCGGTGAACGCACCGCGGAAGAGATCAAGTGCCGCGTCGGTTCCGCCTATCCGCTCGACGAGGAACTCACGATGGAGGTCAAGGGCCGCGATTCCGTCGCCGGCCTGCCCAAGACGATTCACATCACCTCGCAGGAAATCCGCGAGGCCCTCAGCGATACCATCGCCGCCATCGTGGACGCCGTCCGCGTCACCTTGGAGCGCTGCCCGCCCGAACTTTCCGCCGACTTGGTGGACCGCGGCTTCGTGATGGCCGGCGGCGGTGCCCTCATCCGGGGCATCGATCGCCTCCTGAGCGACAAGACCGGCTTGCCCGTCACCGTCGCCGAAGACCCGCTCTCCGCCGTGGCCAATGGCACCGGCACCGTGCTCAACGACCTCCAGTGGTTGATGCAGCACGTCTGAACGCCGCCGCCGTATTTCCTGCATACCGGGCTGGGCGTTTGCCTATGTTGGTCATGCCTTGGCTTGTCATGTCACATGCCACCCGTCACATGTCACCTTGCCCGTGCCCTCCCAACGATTTGATCAAGCCAGACCCTTCCTCACGCTCGGCGTGGTTGTCGCCGCTTGGCTGATTCTTCCAGTGGTGATCAAAGGCTTCCTGCGCGTCAGTTTCTTCGAATTACAGGCGCCGGTGAGCGTTTCCGCCTCCTATCTGCGGGACTTGCAGGAATACTGGGGCCTGCGCGTCCACTCCAAGCCGGAGCTCATCGCCGCCGGCCGCGACCTCGCCCGGGTCAATGCCTCCTTCGCCGTCGCCGGCCAGGAAAACACCGAACTGTTGGCCGAGGTGAGTCGCTTGGAAAACCTGCTGCGCATCCCCGCGTATGGGAATTTTCGTTCCGAGCATGCCCGGGTCGCCCGCCGGGATTTTTCCGGCTGGTGGCAACGGCTCGTCATCCGCAAGGGCCGCAACTACGGCATTCCCGTCGGCGCTCCGGTGATTTTCACCGGCGGCGTGGTCGGACGCGTCACCGAGGTTTATGCCTTCACCGCCGTGGTCGAACTCATCAGCAGCCCCAATCTCCGCCTCGCCGGCGTCATCGAGGGTGATGCCCGGCCAATGAGCTTCCAAGGCGGGCTCAATTCTTCCTTCGGACCGGCGAAAGCGGTCATCGAGTTCGTGCCGCTCGATATCTTCGCCAGCGCCAACTCGACGAAACGCCTCGTCACTTCCGGTCTCGGGGGCGTGTTTCCGCCGGGCCTCACCCTCGGCCAGATCGTGAAGGTCGAGCCGAGCACCGATGGTCTTTTCAAGACGGGCGAGGTCGAACTCGATGCGCGCCTTTCCGAACTCACCGAGGTTACCGTCCTCGTGCCGGTCAACGAATAAATCATGCATCGCCGCTGGCTGGCTATTTTTCTCGTCCTGCTCGTGCTGTGGGTGCTGGTCGCCCAATTGAACCACTATCTCGCCGTCTGGCAGGTTTATCTTTTTGCCGGAGGGCTCTTCGTCACCTTTGCCGCACTCCAGTTGCCGCTCCGCGAGGGCCTGATTGCCACCACGCTCGGCGGACTGCTCTGCGACGCCACCACGCCCGTCGCGCCGGGCACGCACGTGCTGCTCTTCGCCGCGGCCCACGCCGTCATCTTTAATCTTCGCGACCGCGTGCCCCGCGACCAGACGATCACCCGCGTCATCATCGCCCTCCTCACCAACCTCGGCCTGTTCCTCATTTTTTCCTTCGGCCAGATTGGCCACTCCCCCTCCCCCGGCGCCATCTGGCCGCGACTCATCTTTGATCTCGGGTGCTCGCAGGTCTTTATCGCACTGGTCGCCCCGTGGTGTTTTGCCCTGCAAATGCGCGCCCTGGAGCTTGCGGGCGAAGAAAACCGCCGCCTTTACTGAGCCGCACGCATGGCCGGCAATCTCGCAGATCAATCAGGCAACCTCGTC
>JAGNQV010000111.1 GCA_017988885.1 Opitutaceae bacterium
CATTACCGCGGCCGCGAGGTGCGCTGCGGCACGCCGTTTGGCAGTGTGCTGCGCCCGCAACTCGCCATCACGCGCGAAGCCGAGGCGATGTGGGAATGGCCGATGAGCCGCTGGGCGACCGTGAGCAGCGAGGCGGAACGCGCCGGGTTGTTCTTGGTGACCGAAGCGAAATACGGCGTGAGTTGCCGCGATGGTGATCTCGGCCTCACGCTCATCCGCACGCAAAAACACGTCGGCTATGAGGATCATGCGCGGGCTTATCCCGCGCACCTGAGCCGGCTGCCCAAGCCCGCGACGATCTTCACCGATCTCGGCCGGCACACGATTGAACTTGCGGTGGGTTTCTACGATATCGCGGCCCCACGCGCCGAGCAGCCGGTGGTGCAGGCGGAAAATCTCTTCACGCCACCGGTGGCGTATCGCGGCCAGCCGGTCGCGACTGCATTTGGTGGCATCGAAGGCGGCGAGACGCTCATTCCGCACTGGGCGAAACCGGCAGGCCGCGACCAGTGGGTGCTGCGGCTGCACGAAACCGCCGGGCAACGCGGGAGCGCGAAGCTCGCGCTCGCGCCGGGCTGGACGGCGCAAAAGATCAACCTGCTGGGCGAGAAGCTCGGTGCACCCTTGCGGGGTCGCCTGATTGGCTTTGCGCCCTACGAAATCATCAGCCTGCGGCTCAGCCGCGGCTGATCATTGCGCGACAGATTAACTGCAAGGTTGCGCCCCAATCGCGGGTGCGCTGTCCTTGGCCTGTCCCCATGCCGATTCCCGCGAGCATCCTCGAACGCATCGCCACTTTCCGGCGTAACTTGGATTCCTACCTCAATCCGGATTATAAGGAGGCGCAGGTCCGCCAGGAATTCATCGATCCGCTCTTTGCGGCCCTCGGCTGGGATGTGCGCAACGAGCAGGGCTACGCCGAGGCCTACAAGGAGGTCGTCCACGAGGACACGCTCCGCATCTCCGGTGCCGGCACCAAGGCCCCCGATTACTCCCTCCGCGTCGGCGGCACCCGCAAGTTCTTCGTCGAGGCGAAAAAGCCATCCGTATATCTCAAGGATGATCCCGAGCCGGCCCTGCAACTTCGCCGTTACTCCTGGTCGGGTAAACTAGCCCTCGGCATCGTCACCGACTTTCAGGAATTCGCCATCTACGACACCCGCATCAAGCCCAAGGAGGGCGACAAAGCCTCGGTCGCGCGCATCTTTTACTGCACCTACGAGCAATACCCGGAGAAGTGGGACGAGATCGCCGGCATCTTCTCCCGCGAGGCCGTGCTCAAGGGCTCGTTCGACCGCTACGCCGCCACCGCCAAGGGCAAGCGCGGCACCACCGAGTTTGACGACGTGTTCCTGGAGGACATGGAGCACTGGCGCGACCTGCTGGCGCGCAACCTCGCCCTCCGCAATGCCGGCCTCTCCCAGCGCGACCTCAATTTCGCCGTCCAGCGCATCCTCGACCGCGTCATCTTCCTCCGCATCGCCGAGGACCGCGGCATCGAACCCTACGGCCAGTTGTCGGCGCTCACCGCCGGGCCGAAAATCTACCCGCGCCTCTGCGAGATCTTCGAGCGCGCCGACTTCCGCTACAACTCCGGCCTCTTCCACTTCGCCACCGAGAAGGGCCGCGACGAGTCGCCCGACAAGCTCACGCTCCAGCTCGCCCTCGACGACGCCGCGCTGAAGGAAATCATCGGTGCCCTCTACTACCCGAAGAGTCCCTACGCCTTCGCCGTCATCCCGGCCGACATCCTCGGCCATGTCTATGAGCAGTTCCTCGGCAAGGTCATCCACCTCACGCCCGACCACCGCGCCAAGGTCGAGGAGAAGCCCGAGGTCCGGAAGGCCGGCGGCGTTTACTACACGCCCACCTACATCGTGGACTACATCGTCCGCCAGACCGTGGGCCCGCTCGTTGACGGCAAGACGCCGAAGCAGGTCGAGAAGATCAAGGTGCTCGATCCCGCCTGCGGCTCGGGCTCGTTCCTGCTTGGCGCCTACGACTTCCTGCTCGATTGGCACCTGAAGTATTACATCGCCCACGACCCCGGTGCCTGGGCGAAGAAGAAAAATCCGCCCCTCTACGAGACCGCCCCCAACGCCCATGGCATCGGCCAGGGCTCCGGCAACTGGCAGCTCACCACCGCCGAGCGGAAGCGCATCCTCGTCGCCAATCTCCATGGCGTGGACATCGACGCGCAGGCCGTGGAGGTGACGAAGCTCTCGCTCCTGCTCAAGGTGCTGGAAGGCGAGGCCCGCGAACTGCGCGGCAAGCAGCTCGACTTCCACCGCGTGCTCCCCGACCTCGGGAACAATATCAAGTGTGGCAACAGCCTCATCGGGTCCGATTTTTACGCCCAATCTAATCTCCCTGAGTTCGACGACGAAGCCCGCCTCAAACTCAACGCCTTCGACTGGCCCCACGAGTTTAAGCCCATCATGGCCGCTGGCGGCTTCGATGCCGTCATCGGGAATCCGCCGTATGTGCGGCAGGAATCGCTCAAGGAGCAAAAGGCTTACTTCGAGTCCAAGTTTGCCAGCTACGACGGCGCGGCCGATCTGTTCATCTACTTCATTGAGCAGGGCGTGAAACTTCTGCGCGACGGCGGACGCTACTCCATCATCGTATCGAGCAGCCTGCTGCGGGCCGCCTACGCCGAAGCCCTGCGCGCACATCTGGGCAAGCAGGCCGCTGTGCTCCAGATCGTGGATTTCGGCGGTCTGGCCGTCTTTGCCGACGCCAAGGACACCTACGTCTGCGTCCCAGTTCTGGCCAAGGCCGCCCAACCGAAGAAATTCTCGGTCTGCCGCGTGTCGGCACTCGGGTTTGAAGACCTGGCCCCGGTCGTGGCTCAAGCGGCCTATGAAGTGCCGGCCAGCCGCCTGACCCGCGAAGCGTGGTCGCTGAAGTCCGATGCCGAGGCAGCCGTCTTCGCCAAGATCATCCGCAACAGCACTCCCTTGGGGAAGGTCGTCGGCGGTAAGTTTTATCGCGGAATTCTTTCTGGTTTGAACGAAGCTTTCGAGATCACCCTCGCGGAGCGCAACGGGCTCGTGAAGGCAAACCCGGCGAGTGCGGCGCTGATCAAGCCCTTCGTGGGCGGGCAGGACATCCGCCGCTACCACCTGCGCGCTACCGGCCGGCATCTGATCGTCATCCCCAGTGGCTGGACCCGGGCACAGATAAAGAGCGCCAGTGCCACGGATAAGGAAGCGTGGGCTTGGTTCACCGCCAAGCAACCTGGGCTCGCGAAGCACCTCGGCGCGTTTGAGGCGGCCGCGCGCAAGCGGCAGGACAAAGGTGAGTTCTGGTGGGAACTCCGTTCGTGCGATTACTACACCGCGCTCGATGCACCGAAGATCATGTTTCCCGACATCGCCAAGTCGCCGCGCTTCCACCTCGATTGCGACGGCATCTATCTCTCGAACACCGCTTACTGTCTGGGCGTTGGTGATGCAGCTCTGGCCGGCATCCTGAACAGCCGGCTCTGCTGGTTTGCCATCAGTAACATCGCGATCCCTTTCGGCATGCGTGCCGGAGAATTTCGCTATCGGCTTTTCTACCAATACATGGAGCAGGTGCCGATCCACAATTACGACCCCAAGCGCCCTACCGAGAAGCTCAACTACGAGATACTGGAGGGCCACGTCGAAGCTATGCTCCGATTGCACACCGAGCTCGTCGCCGCCAAATCCCCTGACACCCAGACCCATCTCCAGCGCGAGATCGCCGCCAAGGAGCGGCACATCGACAATCTGGTCTACGATATCTACGGCCTCACCGCCGAAGAAATCGCTCTCGTCGAGGCCACTACCGCCCCGGCCGACGCCAAGGCCACAGACAACGAGGACGAGGCGGCGCCTACCGCCCCCAAGCCATCAGCCTACAATGCGCAGGCCGAAGCTGACGCCGCTCACCACTACCTTGCCAAGGAAGACCCGCCCAAGGACTAGGCCATGGGCCTCACCATCCATTACAAGCTGCGCCTCCCCGCGACCGTGACCCCGGCTGCCGCCGAGCGGCTCGTCCGCACCGCCCACCGCCGGGCTGCGGCCCTGGTGAAGCGCCGCGGCTTGGCGGAGATCGGCTCCGTGCATCTGCCCGATCCGGAGAATCCGTGGTGCTGCCAGTTCGTGCTGGAGAAACGCGGCGAGGATACCTTTGGACATGATCTGAAGCCGAAGGCGGGCTGGATGTTTAGCGTCCATCCCGGTGAAGGCTGCGAATCCGCCGAGTTCGGGCTGTGCCTTTATCCCGCCACGATTCGCGTCGGCCGCCGCACCTTGCCGACAAAATGCAGTGGCTGGGGCTACGCCCGGCTTCTGCAAGACCCAATACGCCAGCCTGCACGGGCCGGAGCATTTCCTGAAATGCCACCGCGCCGTCATTGATCTGCTCCAGATCTGGACGCGGCTGGGCGCGAAGCTGACGATCAAGGATGAGGGCGGCTATTGGCCGGACCGGGATGAGCAAAAACTGCTGGAGGAGGTCGGCTCGATGAACCGCATGGTGGCGGCGATGGGCGGAGCGTTGAAGGACGCCGAGGTCGCAGTGGAGTCCCCGGTTTTCGCCCATCCGCAATTTGAATACCTTGAGGCGGAGGGCTTGATGCAGCACCACACGCAAATCCACCGGGCGGTGACGGTGATCGGTGAGATGCGCAAAGAGTGAAATGAGAGCGCTGGCGGCTCGCCCGCTGATCGATTTGGATGGGCCACTGGCTTACGCTCGTGGCTACCGACCGCGACCAATGGCACTGCCGGGGATCACTTTAATTCGAGCCGGACGTTTACGACGAGTTTTCCGCTGCGGCCGCGTTGCGTGAGCGAGAGGCGCGGCTGGGTCTCGGGGAGCAAGGTGGTTAAGAGGTAGGACTCCTTGCGTTCCCGCAGCACGTCTTTCCACACGGGTTCTTCCAGCGGCAGTTCCTCCAAGCTGGCCTCGATGGCTTCGCCCCAGGTCAGAGTCGCGCGGCCGCGACGGCCTGCGATGACGGCGCGGCGGTTCTTCGCGTCGAGCGTGATGGGCAGAGGCGTCGTCCAGTAGAACACCACGCCGTCACCTTGCTCGACCGCCCAGTCATCCGTGAGCGTAAGTTCGCCGGGCGTCGGTGCGTCCCACGTGCGCTGCCAGCGCGCGAACCAGCCTTCCCAGCCGGCGGCGAGCTCCATGGTGGCGTGAAAGGATTGCGCATCACCGCGGCCGTGCGGCGTGATGTCGGCGAGGATGGGGTTCTGCGGCTTGGGGCGGACGCCACCGGCGGTCAAGGGCACGAGCAGGTTGTGCCGCTGGGCGTGCTTCAACATGTCGGCGAGCGGATTGCTGTAGTCGCAACTGCCGAAGTCCTTCGTGAAACTGTCCCCGGCGAACTCGAGGATGAAAGAGCCCTTGTCCTCGTGGGTGTGCGACGCGCCGGCCTGATTGCCCATGAGGAACAGTTTTACCCATTCCGCCCCGAGCTGCCGGTGCGACGCCATCTGGCCGATCGTCGGCATGGTGACGAGCGGCGGCAGCGCCGGGCCCTGCGCAGGAATGTCACGGGAGAGATTTTGGGCGAGCAGCGACATCGGCTGACCGCCGGTGCGGGCGACAGACTTGCGGAAGATGGTCGTCCAGTGTGAATCGGGCATCAACCACGCGAGAAAGGCGGCGCCCTCCTGCGGAATGTATAAGGCGTCGCAAATCAGGATCATCTGCGCGTCGTCGGCCGTGCTGACGAGCGTGGCGGCCATGACGGCCGTGGCGTAAAGGGCCGGGGGCACCAGTGAGCGCGGATCGAGACCTCGGGCCCGGGCATAATAATAATAGCTGATCAACGCCTGCCGCGCGGTGAACGTGAAATACATGGGCCCCTCGGTGTAGCCGCCGTCGGGCAGAAGGATTTTGGCGAGGTTGTCCTGCAGTTCCGCCAGGGCGAGATCGGTGTAAGGGGCGACGCGGGACTTTTCCGGCAGCGGATACGGCTTCCGGTCCACCGGCAGGCTCTTTTCCAACACGAGATAGGCATACATGCGGCCGGGCAGGAACCACGCGGTCTGGTTGCACCAGAAGATATAATTGTGCCACCACGCGTTGTAGTTGTTGGTGCCCTGGCCTTCCTCGGCCAGCCGGCGCAGCAGCAACTTCCGGCCGTAGTCGGTGAACCATTCGCCGCACAGGTCGAGGATCAGTGCGCAGTCATACATCACAAGACTCGGCACGAAGGCGCGGTGCTCCCACCGGCCGCCAGTCATCCAGCTGAGAAAGGACGGATCCCAACGCGTGCTGTGCGCGAGGCAGATCGCATAACGGGCCGCCAGCCGACCAAGTTTTTTATCGCGAAACAGCACCGCGGCTTGCGCGGCGTTGGCGCCGTGCGTCAGCAGGAGGTTGCCCGTGTCGCGCTCACGGTTAAAGCGCGTGTCGTTCCAAAAATTGACGTATTCCGACATCATTTTTTCGGGCACGAGTTTTTGCGCATCCTCGGCCAGCTCCCAGAGCGGCGACGAGCGCGGGCCGCCGCCTTGCGCGAGTTCGGCGCGGGCCGTGGCCAGCTCGGCCGCGGTGAGGTGCAGCCCGTAGACGGGTTCGAAGTTGGGTTCGTAGGTGTCGGGCTGCAGGTAGTCCGCCCATTGCGGGTCGAAGCGCGTGAACTGCCGCAGGTAGCGCGCCAGCGCGGGGCCCTGTTGCAGCCCGATCCAGTTGAGCCAGCCGCACGCGGTGCCCGTGGTCCGGGCGCGGTCCGCATAAATCTCAAGGGTGAGGCCTTGCAACTGACGCGCCCCGTCGAGTGGCAGGAGTAATTCCCGCTTCGCGGCGCCGAAAGCGGTGCTGAGGTTGCGCCGCTCGCCGGCATCGGTGCGGGCGATCAGGGCGACGCGTGCGCCGGGTGGAGCGACGAGGGAAAACACCAGCGTATCATAGTCCGCGCAATCCACCGCATACGCGCAGCTCAGCCGCAGGGCGGGCGTGGCCGCGTCGGCGGGCGGGCGTTGCCAGTCGTATTGCACCCACGCCCATTTTTGCACGATGGTCAGCCCATCGGCCCCGCCGGGGTGGATTTTCCATTGCGGCAGGGTGCTGAGCGTTTCGTCGAAAAAGGCTTCAAAGACGGCTTCGGCGGAATTGATCGGGGTGTTTTTCATACAGGTAGGATGAAGTTGTGGCGCTCTTCGTGACTTTTCACTCGTGACGGGTGCGGGGTTGCCCAACGGCTCTCTGCTGCCAACGTCCCCGCAGGTTGCAAGCAGCCTGTTATCCTATCGGTATAAATCCGCCCTCTCGGACCGCTCTCTGCCCACCCCAATCCGCCCAATATGAAACCTGTTCGTTACGGCATCATCGGTGCCGGTGTCATCGCCAACCACATGGCGCGAGCCTTCACCGAAGGCCGCGGCTCTGTCGCCACCGTGGTGGCGGATCTCAACCAAGAGGCCGCGTCGAAACTCGCTGAAAAAGCGGGCAACCCGAAGATCACCGCCGACTACAAAGCGGTGCTCGCCGACCCGGAGGTGGATGCGGTCTATCTCGCCACGCCGCCCTTTCTGCACCGCCCGATGACGGTCGAGGCCTTGCGGGCCGGCAAGCATGTGTGCTGCGAAAAACCGTTCATGCTCACGCGGGCCGAGGTGGGCGAAGTCATCGCGGCCCAAAAAGCCTCCGCCGGGTTGCACGTGAACTGCGCCTCGTCGCGCTACAACTGCGCCGGCACCGCCCGCAAAGCGAAGCAGATGATCGCGGCGGGCGAGTTGGGTAAGCTCTACCACGTTTCCTACACGCAGGTGAACGGCTCCGCGAAACCCGGGGCGAAGCTGCCCGACTGGCGCAATGACCCGGCGAAAAACGGGGGCGGTATTTCCTTCGACTGGGGCCCCTACGATCTCGACTGGCTGAGCTTCGTGCTCGGCGATCTTTTCCGGCCCCAACTCGTGTTCAGCACGCTGGGCAATTATTTCCCGCTCACCCCCGAGCGCGTGCCGCCCTGCCTCGATGTCGACGGCCGCCATACCACCCAGATCATCTGCGCGAGCGGTCTCACCATCCTCTGGGAACGCCGCGCCGCCGAGCACGGCCCGACGCGCCACACCATTGAGCTGCGCGGCACCAAGGGCGGGCTCGACACTTACTTCATGCCGATGGCGGAAAAACCCGGCCTGCAGCACTACGCCTATGTCGGCACCGAGGAATTAAAAACCACCGTGTTGCCCGATGCCCCCCCGAACTGGGAGGACTCGATCATCAATCCCGTGCGTGAGCTCACCGCCGCGATCCGTGACGGCCAGCCGCTCACAAACACCCCGGCGCACAATTTCCGCATCCACGGGATCTTCGACGCCCTGTTGGAGTCGGCCCGCACCCAACAAGCCGTGCGCATTCCCGACTGATGTTTCGCCCTGGCACCGGGCCAAACGCGCGTTTGGCCGCGGACACCGTCGCCAGCGACGATTTTTCCTTGAACAAACCGGTGGTGGCCCAGTCAGGGGCACCTTGCGTTAGCGTTGAGGGCTGACACAGATTTCTTTGCTTTTCGCTCGTGACCCCAGCCGGGCGCATTAACACGGGCAGGTCGTCCCACCCATTCATCCCCAAGCTTACCTCTCCCCAGTATGAAACCTATCCGTTACGGCATCATTGGTGCCGGCGCCGTGGCCAACTATATGGTGCCCGCCTTCACTGAAGGTCGCGATGCCGTCGCCGTCGCGGTGGCCGATGTGAATCTCGAGGCCGCCCAAAAAATTGCCACGGCCACCGGCGCGGCCAAGGTGGTCGCGGACTGGCGCGAGTTGTTGGCGGATCCGGCGATTGACGCGGTCTACATCGCCACCCCGCCCTTCCTGCACAAAGAGATGAGCATCGCGGCGCTCCAGGCCGGCAAGCACGTGTGCTGCGAAAAGCCGTTCGTCATCACCCAAGATGAAGTGCGCGCCGTGCTGGCGGTGCATGCGACCGTGCCGCACCTCAAGTTCACCTGCAACGCCTCGCGTTTTCACGAGAGTGGCGTGGCGCGCACCGCCCGGGCGCTGGTCGCCGCCGGCAAATTGGGCCGGCTCTATCGCGTGCATTTCGAACAGATCACCCGGGCCGCCAAGCCCGGCGCCGTGCTCCCGGCCTGGCGCAACGACCCGCAGAAAAACGGCGGCGGCATTTCCTTCGACTGGGGCGTTTACGACCTCGCTTGGTTGAGCTACGTGCTGGACGGGCACTTCCGCCCCCGGGTGGTCTTTGCCACCATGGAGAATTATTTTCCGCTCACCGCGGAGCGCGTGCCGCCCTGCCTTGACGTGGACGGCTGGCTGGCGGCCGAGATTATTTGTGACGGCGGGCTGACGATTCATTGGGAGCGGCGCGCTTCCGAGCACGGCCCCGACCGGCACCGCATCGAGTTCCGCGGCACCCGGGGCGGCTTCGACACCTGCTTTGTGCCGCTGGGCGAAAAACCAGGGCTGCATTTTCACGCCTACGAAGGCGTCGAGGAGTTGAAGACGGTGACGCTGCCGGAGGCCACGTTGCCCAACTGGAGCGATACCATGCTCTACTCCATCCGCGATCTCAGCCGCGCCATCATCGAAGACCGCCAGCCGACCAACACACTGGCCGACAACCTCCGCATCCACGGACTGTATGACGCGATATTCGCGTCCGCCCGCACGCAACAGGCGGTGCGAGTGGCGCAGTAATCCCCGCACTTCAACGAATTCATTATCCCATGGCCCTCCCCAACGAACTCATTCTCTTCAACAATCACTTCGTGATGCATCGGAAGCATTATCCGATGCGCACCCGCCTGGCCATCGCGGCCGATACCGGCTACGACGGTTTCGAGTTTCACCCCACCGAGCCGGACGACGACCAGACTTGGCACGAGATGGCGGCGGCGTTCAAGGCCAGCGGTCTCAAGCGGGCCGGCATGTATGTCGTCTCGAAGGGCATCGCCGACGACGACCACGCCAC
>JAGNQV010000302.1 GCA_017988885.1 Opitutaceae bacterium
GCCGCGGAACTGGCGGATCAGGTGTCCGATGAAATCAAGGAGCAGCGCAATCAAGCGCTGCTGGACATCATGCAGAAAAATTCCGTGCGCCGGAATGAGCTGCTCCTCGGCACCGTGGAAGAAGTGCTGGTGGAAGGCCCCGACAAGACCGGCCGGCGCTTCACCGGCCGCACCCGCGGCAACCGCGTGTGTATCTTTGATGCCGACCCGCGCCTGGTCGGCTCGCTCGTGCCGCTCAAAATCGAGCGCGCCTCGGTCAGCACACTTTATGGCTCGCTCGTGCTGAGCGGCGTGGAAAGCTGATTTCGATGTCTATCACCCTTGCCATCCTGATTCCCGGCCTGTTGTTGCTCATCCTCGGTCTGGCGCTGGCTTCCGGTCGCTCCACCGTGCGCGCCGCCTTCCAGAGTTTTCCGCGGTCGCCGGCCGCCACCGTGGTTTTTTTTGGCACCGGCGCTTTGTGCTTTCTCTACCGGGTGTGGAATCTATCCCCGGCCGACTTTGGCGAATATCGCACGATCCTAACCATCGCTTTCGCCGCCATCGCCCTCCTCGCCTTCAAATACACCCCGGATTTTCTGGCCGTGCGCGGGCTGGCCATCCTGGTGCTGCTCGGCGCAATGCCGCTGCTGGACGCCACCTACATGGTGTATGGGTGGACGCTTTTCATGAAGGTTCCGGTCTATATCGGTATTGCCCTCGCACTGTATCTGGGCGCATCGCCGTTTCGGCTGCGTGATTTTTTGGCGTGGTTGTTTCAGCGCCCCGGACGCAGTCAGATGCTCGGCTATGCGCTCTCGGGTTACGGTCTCCTGCTTTCCATTTTGGCCTTCACCTACTGATTTGCTCCCCGTGTCCGCACCGCTCCTGCTCATCCTCGCCGGTCCTGCCGGCTCCGGCAAAAGCACGCTTTGTGAACGGCTCGTGGCCGCGGGCCTGGGGTTTTCCCGTGTCATCACCAGCACCACGCGCGCCCCGCGGCCGGGCGAGGTGAACGGCGTGCATTATCATTTCCTGACGCCAGCCCAGTTTGATGAAAAAATCACCGCGGGCGCTTTTTTGGAATGGGCCCGGGTGCACGGCGAACGCCGTTACGGCACCCTCGCCGCGAGCGTGCTCCAACCCCTGACGACCGGCCAGAACCTCGTCATCAACCTCGATGTGCAGGGCGTGGCCAGCGTGTGCCGGGCCGCGGGCCAATATCCGCAAATTGCGCGCAGTCTCGTCACGGTCTTCATTGTCGTCAGCCATGATCAATTGGAAGTTCGCATGCACACCCGTGGACAGGATGACGCCGCGGAAATCGCCCGCCGCATGGCTACGGCCGAGGCCGAGCTGCGCGAAGCCGGCAAGTTCGACTATCAGATCCAAAGCGGTTCGCGCGACGCTGATTACACGGCGCTGCTCGCCGTGATTGCACAGGCCCGGGCAAAGTTGGGCTAGTCCTCGGCGCCGACTAGGCAGGCGCCCCTGCGCACCAAGTTGCACGCAGCGGTCTGCACGATTGCATCGCTTCTCGCCCAGCCGATTCATACAGTGATTCTCAACCTTCGATGAATGCGCACCTTTTCCCAACGGCCCGGCGAATCCTTGCCGGCGGTTTTTTAATCTGGCTGGGCCTGCTGGCCGGCTGCGGCAAACGCACCACGCTGGTCGAACAAGCGACCAAGGACGGCATCATGCTCGTGGGCAATGGCGCAGAGCCGTCCGACCTCGACCCGCAAACCATCACCGGCATTCCTGAGCGCAATATCGTGGCGACCTTGTTCGAGGGTTTGACGCGCAGCGATCCCGTGACCTTGGAGGCTCGGCCCGGCGCCGCCGCAAGCTGGGACATCTCCCCCGATGGTCTGGTCTATACCTTTCATCTTCGCCCCGGTGCCCTGTGGTCGGATGGCACGCCGGTCACCGCGCGAGATTTCTACGGTTCCTTCCGCCGGATGCTGGCGCCGCAACTGGGTTCGGACAATGCCGACCAACTTTACCTCGTGGTCAACGCCGAGGACTATCACCAGGGCCGGCTGAAGGATTTTTCGCAGGTGGGTTTTAAGGTGCTGGACGACCACACGCTGGCGGTGAGCCTCCGCTATCCCGCGCCTTTTCTCCTGAAAACCATGGCCTCGCGTTCGTGGTATCCCGTGCCGCTGCACGTCATCCAAAAATTCGGCGATCCATTTTTGCCCGGCAACCTGTGGACGCGTCCCGGCAACCTCGTGGGCAACGGTCCGTTTGCCCTCAAAGCCTGGCAACCCAACAGCTTCATCGAGGTCACCCGCAGCCCCACCTATTGGAATCGCGCCACGGTAAAATTGAACGGCATCCGCTTCATCCCGATTGAAAACCAGCCGGCCGAGGAGGCTGCCTTCCGTTCCGGACAGCTGCACAAGACGGAACGCGTGCCGCTCACCAAAATCGCGGTTTACCGTCGCGACGCGCCCGAGAAACTCCACATCCATCCGTATTCGGGCGTCTATTATTTCAATTTCAATGTAAAGGTCGCGCCGTTTGACGATGTGCGCGTCCGGCGGGCCCTCGCGATGGCCGTGGATCGTGAAAGCCTCGTCCGCAACATCACGCTGGCCGGCGAAACTCCGGCGTATCATTTCACGCCCGAGGGGCTCAGCGGCTATGTGAGCAAGGCGCGCACCAAACTGGACTACGACGAAGCCCGCCGCCTGCTCGCCGCGGCCGGCTATCCCGG
>JAGNQV010000112.1 GCA_017988885.1 Opitutaceae bacterium
GTTGGCTGAAGGCCACGTTGTCGCGCCGCATCAGTTCACTGTGCGTGTGCAACAGCTCCTTTGCCATCGTTTCCTGCGGCGTGAGCACCTCTTGAAACGCCAGGTAGAGCGGCCCGAGCAGTGAATCTCGCGCCACCATCGAACCGTGCGTAAACCAAGAACCGCCGTCGCCATGCAGCATCAACGGTCCGCGATAATTGGTCCACGGCGGCGCGATGCGCGACCAGGTGCCGTCGCCCAGCGGCACGACCGGCGAACGCACCATCGCCTCGCACAGCGCCGTGCGAATATCGGCCTTCAACGCTGCCGCTTCCACCCGGCACGCCTCCGCCTCGACGGGATCAACGCCCAGCAACAGCTCCGCTGTCCGCGCCAGACCGAGATACGCGTAGCCGTTCAACATGAAGGAGCGAAACGGATCTTCCGGATCCGCGGTCTTGCCATCGAGCAGCCCGTAGCCGTGCCCGCGCAGTTCCGGCAACAGATTGCGCGCCCGCCAATCCCGCAGGTAATGCCACGCCAGCGTCACCTTGGGCTGAATGCGCCGCAGCCACGCCGTGTCCCGCGTGTAGCGAAAATGCTCGCCCAGCGTCCAGAGCACTGCGCCGGTCTCGAGCATGTAACCGTTGAAATTTTGCATGAACCCGTCGTCGTGCTGCTTCGCGAAAAAGAAATCCAAGGCGCGGGCCGCCGTGTCGTGCCAACCCATCGAATCCATGAACTGGATGATCGGGGCGCTCTCCGAACCGATCGTCGTGTAAAGCCCGATGCCCGGCAGCAGCGGCGCGGGGGCTGGGTGCCCGTAAGTCACGAGATCAAGATGCAGCAGCCCCGCGCGCACCATTTCATCTATCCGTGTTTCCGGCAGCTGCCATTGCGCCGCCGTCGCCAGCTTGCCGCGCCAAAACGCGCGCGCCTCCGCCAAGCGCACCGCGCATGACTGCGCCGCCAATGCCGCGCCACGCGCGTGGCTCACCGGCCGGTGCGGCACCATGAACTCCAGCACCGCGCTTTCACCCGGACGCAGCAGCACCGAAATTTCCTCCGCCGGCAGTGGCCGGCCATTGAGTTTGCTGACGGCAAACACCCGGCCCGAATCGAACAGGCCAAGCCCGTGCGCCGCGTCAAAAGTCCACTTGGGCAGCTGCGGCGAAACCGGCGTGGCCAGCGACGGCACGGCCGTTCTGAACAAGGCATACTGCGGTGCCCTCCCGCGATTCGTCGCGACCGCGCGTGCATAGAGCACGACTTCTTCGGCCGGGTTCAGCTCGGTTTCACGGCGCGTTTTTTCCAGCTCGGCCTGCGCCGGCGTGAACATGTGCCCATGCCCGTGCGCATCGGCCACGAGATAATCGGTGCCACGAATATTAGCCTCCGTCAGGGGAGAACACTCCAGGGTGGCGAACAGCGTCACATCGTAGCCAATCGCCTCATCATCGATCATTCCGCGCAGAATAGGCAGGTCGCCGTCATCGAGCCGGCGCGTGACCCCGACGCGCGGACCCCAACCGCGACCGAATTGGAACGCATACGTGGCGATTTGCCGCGGTGTTTCCGGCAGCGGCACATCGTAACCGGCGAACTTGGGCTGAAATGTTTCCAGGTTTTCATCTACGCGGAACAACCGCATATCACGTGTGACACCCAACCACGTCTGCACCTTGAGGTCGCGGCCCGTCGCCGCCGCCGTCGCGAAATTCCCCTCCGGTGCCGCGGCGATCTGTTGCAGCTTCGTCTGACCCCCACGTTGTTGAATTGCGGCAACGATCACGGCGTAGGTGCGGTCGTCCGTCGCCTCGGTAACAACGACCTGATCTTCCGGTAGATAAATAGGGAAGCCCGCCATCACCTCCTCGAGCCGGAAACTAAATCCGCGCGGTAGCGTGTCGATCGTCACGATGACCGGCAGCGCTCCGCGCTCCGGCGCGGACTTGATTTTTAGTTCAAGCCGCCCCGCGACCTTCGCAGCCAGTTGAAACGCACCGGCCGTCACCGTGCCACCGTCCGCCTGCGCCGCCACGAGCCTGCCGCGATCCACCGCCACCGTGCCGCGCACACCCGGCATCGCCCAAAGGATCGACACTGCCTTGGCCTCGAGCGAAGGCCCGGCCGTATGTGTTTCCAAACCTGCTGGCGCCAAGGGACGAAAAGTCATGCGATCACGCAATCACGGCTTGATTGCCCATGGCAATCCCGCCGCAGCAGCACGACTCCTGGCCGGCAGCCGGAAATCACGCCGATTTATTTGGCCAGCCTTGCACGAGCTGACCTATAGCGCCGGGGCGCCCTGCCCCGGCGACCGTGGTCGAAGGCGTGCGATGACGGCTTACTTTTTTGACTCGTCCACAATCATGTAGTGATTACTGCCGTCGCGCCAGAGCCGCACGAGCACTTTGGGACCTTTGATTTCTTCGCTGAGTTTCACCGCCTCGTCAGCGTTGCGCACCGGCTTGCGATCCAAACTCGTAATCACATCGCCCTCCTGCAGACCCGCCTGCGCCGAGGCGCTATCGGGCTCGACCTGCGTGATGAGCGCGCCGCTGAGGTCGGGAGGGAGTTGCAGCTGCGCGCGGGCCTGCGGGGTGACATCACTGACGCCCACGCCGTTGAGCACGCCGTCGTCTTTGCCGTTGCCGTGGTCCGCGGCGAGATTTTGCACCGGTTGATCCCCGAGCTTGAAACTCACCAGCGCTGTCTTGCCGTCGCGCACATACTCGACCTTCACCTCCGTGCCCGGGGCTAGGCGCGTCACCGCCAGTTGCAAGCGGCGCGGTTCCAGAATGGCGGTGCCATCGAGCTTCGTGATGACATCGCCGCTCTTGAGTCCGGCTTTGTCCGCCGGACTGCCCGGCGTGACATCGGTTACGAGGGCACCTTGCTTGGTCCCAAACTGGCCGGCGAGCTCATCGCTCAAGGCCTGCATGTTCACGCCCATGAAACCGCGCACGACTTTGCCCGTGCTCACCAACTGCTCGGCAATAGCGCGCACGAGATTGATCGGAATCGCAAAGCCGACGCCGTTGAAGCCGCCGCTGCGGCTGAGGATGGCGGTGTTCAGGCCGATGACGCGGCCCTGCGTGTCGAGCAGCGCTCCGCCGGAATTACCGGGATTAATGGCGGCATCTGTCTGAATAAAATCCTCGTAATCCTCAATGCCAAGGCCACCCCGACCGAGCGCACTCACGATGCCATGGGTGACAGTCAGGCCGATCCCGAAAGGATTGCCCACGGTCAGCACGGTATCGCCCACCTCCAGTTGATCACTGTCGCCCAGCGTCGCCGCCGGAAGATTCTGGGCGTCGATTTTCAGCACGGCGACATCGGCCTTGGGATCACGCCCAACAATGACTGCCTTGTATTCCTTGCGCGGCTCGCCAACCGCCACCTTCACCTCGTCCGCCCCGTCCACCACGTGATTGTTGGTCAGAATGTAGCCATTACTGGAGATGATCACGCCCGAGCCGAGTCCCTGTTGCTTCTGCGCTTGCGGCGGCATCTGCCCCGGATTGGGCGCGCCGAAAAAGCGGCGAAACTGTGGGTCGTTAAAGAACGGCGCCATCTCGTTGTTCAGCTTTACCGTCTTCGTGGAGAACACATAGACGACGCTCGGCGACGCTTTTTTTACGACGGTGGCATAGCTGACGCGCACGGCATCATCGCGATTGATGGCCTGATTATTGGACTGCAATTTCAGCGGCGGACGCTCCTCCGCCTCGTCTTTGGCCCGGAGAGCCAAGCTGCCACCGCTGAGCAGTCCGGCGGCCAGCAACCAAATTGCGGTGCGAAACCATGGATTTGTTTTCATAGGGCTGGGCATAAATGCAAAGGCAACGCGTCGCAGGCACCGGCCAACCCGGCACGCTCACTGTGACGTCTCCCTTGTGACTGCGGCCCCGCCGCACTGGTTCCACTTTTCTACCTGAACGGCTATTTCTCGATTGCGGCCACGCGTTGCTGCGCGGCGCGAATCCGACTGAGGGCATATTTCTTTTTGCGGTCAAAAAAGAAGATGCCGTTCTGCTCCTGAAACACATCGGTCAGCTGCGTGTAACAGTAACCAAACATGCGCGGGTGATCGAGCAGTGCAGCACAGAGACCTTCAAAGCGTTGATAAAATTCCTCCAGCGTCTTCGGCCGGTCGCCGTAGCCCCATGAGTCGTCGCCCGGATTTGCGCGCGGATTCCACCAGATGCCGCCAAACTCGCTTACGAAATACGGCTGGCCGCGCCACGGGATGCTCCCTTGTGTCGGCGTGTCGTTTTGGAACGGCTGATTATGGTTCAGCGGTGCGTGCCGTTGCGCGAAAGTCGCTGGATTCTGGTCGTAGTCGTGACTGTCGTAAATGTCGGCCTCGGGCACGCGGTGGCCGTAGCCCGAGGCGTCGAGCACCGGGCGGGTGACGTCGTAGAGTTTCGTCGCGAGGAACATCGCCCGCATCACGTCGTCGTGGGCCGTGATTCGCTCGTGCACGCGGCTCTCCGTTTCGTTCAGCGGGCACCAGCCGATGATGCTGGGGTGGTTGAAATCGCGCTGGACGGCCTCGATCCACTGCGTGACGTGCGCCGACGGCAGGTCCGGTCCGCTGTGGTTCCAGCTACGGACAACCTTGCCCGTGGCGTCCTGATGCCACCGGCGGACCGGCAGGCTGCCGTGGAGTCCCCAGTCGCTAAATTCGCCCCACACGAGGTAACCGAGCCGGTCCGCGTGATATAGAAAACGTTCCTCAAAAACTTTTTGGTGCAGCCGCGCACCATTGAAGCCGGCGTCCATGGAGAGTTTGATGTCGCGCGCCAGTGCGGCGTCGGTCCGGGCGGTCATGATGCCGTCGGCATAATAGCCTTGGTCGAGCACGAGGCGCTGGAAGACCGGCTTGCCGTTCAGTTTCACCGCAAAGCCGTCGATGCAGACGCTGCGCAAGCCGGCGTAGCTTTGCGCGGCGTCCACCACCTTGCCCGTCACCGCATCCACCAGTTCGAGTTCGATCTTGTAAAGGTGCGGGTCCTCCGGCGACCAGAGTCGCCGCGCTTTTTCCGGCACCGGCAAATCCAACCGCGGATAAAAATTCACGCCGCACACACACGTCGCTTCACTGATGATGCCATGCGAGTCGCGCAGCCGTGCGCGAAAAACCAAACCCGCCTGCGCGCCGGCGACCGGCTGCTCGATGGCGAAGCGTGCATTGGCTACGTCGGGCGCAATCTTCGGCCGGAGCAAATGCGCGCGGCGTGGCACGGGCTCAAGCCACACGGTCTGCCAGATGCCCGTGGTGCGGGTGTAGTGGCAGATGCAGTTGGCGTAGGTCCACGATTGCTTGCCGGACGGCATGGAGTCGCGGGCGTTGTCGCGGGCGCGCACGACGAGCGTCACGCGTTTCCCCGGCACCGCTATGTCGGTGAGATCACAGGTGAAAGGCGTCATGCCCCCGCGGTGGCGGCCGACCTCGGTGCCGTTGGCCCACACAAAGGTGTCGTAGTCGCTCGCCTGAAAATGCAGCAGGATACGCCGACCCTTCCACGCGGCAGGGATGGCGACCTCACGGCGATACCAGACGGCGTTAAGGTAATCGGTGTTGCCCACGCCGGAGAGCTTCGACTCCGGGCAGAACGGCACCGTGATGCGATCCTTAAGCCGGCGCGAAAGCAGTCCGCGGTCGAGGCCGCTGTCACCTTGGTCGATTTCAAACTGCCACGTTCCGTTGAGGCAGAGCCAGTCGCGGCGGGCAAACTGCGGACGCGGATATTCAGGGCGGGGCACGACAGATTTGCGCGGCATGGGCAGGGCGCACTGTTGCCTGGCCAAACCCGCGCTGACAATAAAACTCCACGACCCAAGTTTGTGGGGAAAACTGCCATGGAATAGGCTGGTCATTGACTCACCCTCGCCCTGGGGCAATCTCGCCCCACCCCATGAACCTCACTGGCCTGGCCTGCTCGGCCACCACCCCTCCCAGATCCAGCACGTGCGACCTATGAGTCAAAGTGCCGTTGGTAAATTTTCCGGGCCGTTATTGTCCGCCACTTGGCGCCGCATGAAGGATTTCGCCGGCTTGGACAACGATGCCACCTACCTGTGGCCGCGCTGGCTCATCCTGCGGGCGGTCGGGCTCGTCTTCATTGTGATTTTTGCGGGCATCATCCATGAAAGCCGCGCCCTGATTGGTCCCGACGGACTCGCGCCGCTCCCGAGGCTGTTGGCGCAGCTCAAAGCCGCCCACCCCTCGCAGTTCACCGCTTTCCTGGCGGCGCCGAGTTTGTTTTGGATCAACAGCAGTTGGAGCATGACCGTGGCCGTCCAGTGGCTGGGCATGGCTGCGGCCGTCTCGCTCGTATTCAATCTTTGGCCGCGGCTGTCACTCTTTGTCTGTTGGGTGGCCCTGCTGTCCTTTGCCCGCGGTTGGGTGGTTTTCTCCGATCCCCAGGTAGATTGGCTGATGCTCGAAGTCGCACTGCTGTGCATCCCTTTTGCGCCGGCCGGCTACCGACCGGGGCTGGGCGCCCATTCCCCGGTGCGCCCCATCGCCTTGTTCATGGTGCGCTGGTTGCTCTTCCGTGTCATGCTCGAATCCGGCGTGGCCAAGCTTCTCAGCGGCGAGGTGCGCTGGCTGGATCTCACCGCCATGGATGCGCTCTACGAAACGGCGCCCTGCCCGACCATTCTTGGCTACCTTGACCACCAGCTGCCGCACTGGTGGCACGTCGGTGAACTGGGGCTGACTTTTGCCGCCGAAATCCTCGCTCCGCTGCTCGCGCTGTTGGCTGGGCGCCGCGGGCGCTGGGTAGCCTTCTGGCTGTGGGCAGCGCTGCAGGCCGGCATCCAGCTCACTTGTAATTTCGGCTGGCTCAACACTTCCTCCCTCGCGCTCGGTCTCGTGTTGTTGGACGACCAGATGCTTGCCGCCGCCGCGCAGACCCTGCGCCTCCCGCGGTTCGGGCGCTTCCTCGCCGCCCGCGCGGTCCGCCTCACGCCCCCCCGGCTCGCCCGCTGGCGTCACGTCAGCCTGCGGGTCGCACTCTGGACGCATTTTTATCTTACGCTCGTGGCTTTTGGCCTCATCGCCGGCGTGCCCAACACGCCCATCGCCAATTTTTTCACCGCGCCCCTAGAGCGGGTCTTCAAAGGGTTCGGCAGCGTCAACGCCTACCAACTCTACGCCAAGCTCGACCCTTTTCACTGCGTGGTGGAGTTCGTCGGCTCCAACGACGGCGGCCTCACTTGGCGCCCTTATGAGTTCCGCTATTTTCCCCAGCAGCTGGATCGCATCTGTCCGTTTATCGCGCCGTATTTTCCGCGTTTCGAAGCCACGATGCAAATTCAGGTCATCACCCGCGACAAGCCCACGGTCCTCTACGAACTCGTGGCCAAACAACTGCTGCTGCAAAATCCCGCCGTCCTGCGGCTTTTTGCCCACAACCCGTTCCCCGACGGCGGGCCGCAGATGATCCGCACGCCAGGTTATCGTTACACCTTCACCGACCTCGCGACCTACCACCGCGACCGGCTGTATTGGCAACGCAGTTATCTCGGCGAGTATTTGCCCCTGCTTCACCTGGCCTCCGACGGCTCCGTCGTGCAGGCCGTCACCACTTACGAGCAGCTGCTCATCAAAGCCCAGTGCGGCAACGCGGTCGCACAAAGCTATCTCGCGTTTCTTTTCATCAGCGGCGAGGAAGGCGTGGACCAAGATCCCGTCGAGGCCCGGCACTGGTTCGAGCGCGCCGCGGCGCAAGGTCTGGCTGACGCCCAATTCAATCTCGCGCTCATTTACGCGAAGGGTGACGGCGTGCCGGCAGATCCCCGCCAAGCCGCCCATTGGTGCCGCTTGGCGGCGGAGCAGGGCCTCCCGGCCGCGGCGGACCGCCTCGGGGTCATGTATATCAAGGGCGAAGGCGTGGCGCAGGATGAAGTCGCGGCGCTCGCTTGGTTCCAGCTCGCCGCCCTCGGCGGTGACGCGGAAGGCAAGGCGCACTGGGACTATACCCGGACGCGGGCCCAGCCCGCTGTGCTGGAGGCCGCCGCGCAGCGCGCCCGTGCGATCCAAGCCGGCATCGCCGCCCGAAAGTCGGCCGCGTCCAATCCCTGAATTACCCGAGGGTGGGTATCACAAGATCCGGGAAAGTATTTTTCTCCGCCAGATCCGGCCCCTTCCGACCAACGCGGCTGCAGTGGAGCCGGGCGAACCGCAGCGTCCCACGCATACGGATTCCCTCTTTTTAGAACTTACGGACAACGGACAGCGCCAAGCCAAGTGCTCGCTCATTACCACCCGAATAATACTCGATGGTGCCTGCGCAGTTCCAGTGCTCGTCCAACTTGCCGCTCAAGCCAGTGCTCACATAAAAGAGACCCTTTGAAGCGGCGGTAACCCGACCGACACTCAGGTTCGCGCCGTTGAGCGCGGTGGTGAAGATATCAGAGTTTCCACCCGAGAAACGGGCGAGCCAAGCCGCACTGGCAAAGGGCTGCCAGGTGGCACCCTTGCCGCTAAGGCGCACGCCAATGGCACCACGGTTCTCGTCCATGGAAAAATCGCGGACAATGCGTCGATCCGGAGCCGTGCCCTGTTCGGTGAAACCATCCGCCGATGAGGAAGCGAAGCTCAGGCCGACGAACGGCGTCACAAGCATGGCGTCGCTAAAGCTATACTCATGTGAAAGCGAAAGACCGAAGGCGCGGTCAGAACTGTCGAAATCCGCCAAGGACGTGCCCGCGTCGCTCGTGCGGCGGGCCGTGTTCTTGGTGGCGCCGATGTTGCCAACTGCCGCCAACCGCCAACCGGAAAAGCTGTAACTGGCCCAGACGTAGCCCATCGTCGACTTGGCATCCACGTTACCACGCAACGGAGTCGGCGATGGTGAATTGATTTCCTTGTAGTTGCTGCGCACGTCACCGTAGCCGACGGCCGCGCCGAAACTCCAATCGTTCATCTGCCAGTTGTAGCCCAGCCGGCCGTTCTGGCCATGGCCACTGCGCTCAATGCTGTCTTGGGAGGCATCGACTGTGCGATCAAGATAGTCTCCCGTAAAAACCAGATTCGAAGCACTCTCCAGACGGGCCGCTCGCAGCATCTCGGCGCGGCCAAAGGCAAGCCGGGTATCGGCACCGGAGGCGTAGCCGTTCAAGGAGTCAAAATTGGAAATCTGGGCGAATCCAGCGGTCGTCAGGGCCGCCGTGATCCAAATCGATGCGAGTAATTTGTGATTCATTGCAAAAAGGAAACAAGCGTTGGCGATACTTTGGTTATCCGATATCGGAACCTAAGCATCGAGTGAAATTGGCTGAATTTATCAATGTGTCACCACCAAACGGAAAAACACCCTGGTCGCGGAGCTGAGTGGATAACTGGCCGTCCAAGTGTCCACTCCACCTGACGATGAAAGCAGCGAGTGCGTCACGCCGGCGGTCGACCATGACGAAAGATCGATAGAAAATTCCACCTCATAGCTCACATCCGCGATGGCGGACGGACGCTGGTAAGTGAAGACCCAGTCTGTGGCGTTTGTCGTAATCTGCGTCACGGCAGATGCGTTGACCTTGGGGTCCAAGCCCAGCGCGTATTTCAACAGATTCGTCAGCCCGTCCTGGCCGTAGATGGCATTGGCGCCGCTGATGTTGGTGTCCGCGAGTTCCCCACTCGTGAAATTTACGGCCTGCCACGCTTCGAAGCTCAATCCAGTGACGACAAAACTCTGGTTGACCGGCGTGGCCGCATTGCGGTTTGAGTCACCGGCCTGCGTAGCCTGCAAAACGACGGTTCCCTCACCCGTCAGCGTAAGGGAATTTCCGCTTAATGTGGCCGGACCGCTGACCAGCGTGAAGCTGACGGTGAGACTTGCCGACGACGAGGCACTCAGGGTGATGGGCGTGGAACTTAATACTTGATCCGCCGGCCCGG
>JAGNQV010000303.1 GCA_017988885.1 Opitutaceae bacterium
GGGATTTTCTCTCCACGCTTGTTCAGGATTGCAGCGGGCAAATCCCGCAGGTCGTAGCCATCCTTCAGGGATTGGACAAGCGGATCGACCATCGCGGACGACGCGTCCGCCAGTTTCACGATGCTAAGCAGGGGTTGGTTAACGAGCTCCGCGGTCTCGAAGCCGGTTACACGCACCACCGCCGGGTTGATGCGCGAAATGTTCGTGACCTTGGTGAGGACGAACACGAGGTCGCTGATGGAATTGATGATGAGTTGATTGTAGCGCAGCTGGTGCTCCAGCGCCTGATTGGTCCAACGCCGCTCCAGATTTTCACTCGAAAGCTTCTCGTTCGACGCGCCCAGTTCAGCAGTGCGCGCCTGCACCCGGGTCTCGAGCTGTGCATTGGCTTCGGTCAGCGCATCGGCGGCCCGGCGGCGGGCGGCGATGTCTTCGCGGATGAGCCAGGCCGCGCCGGCGAGCAGTAGAAAATTAATCCCCACGCCCGACCACACGGTCCAGCGCGTCGCCTGCGCCTGCAGGTAGGCTTCCTTGTCGCGATCCGCGAGCAGGGTCATCTCTTCGCTTTTCAGCTTGGCCACGCCCCGGCGGATTTCGCCCATGGCTGAGAAACCGTCGTCCGCGGCCAGCAGCGCGCTGGCGTTGTCTGTCTCGCCAAGCCGGCGCGCATTCAGGACCCGGCGGGAAAACTCCAGGCGCGCATTGGCCAGCGTCTCCAAGTTTAACACCTGCTCATTCTGCGCCGGCTCAGCCCGCGTCAGGGCCTTCGCCACCTCGAGGTGTTCCTCCAGTTGGCCCAACGCATCCCGGCTCGCCGCGAGATCGCGGGCGTCGCCGCTCATCACGTAGGTGCGCAAGGCCCCGTCACCGGCCTGCAACGATGTCAGGATCCCATCCACCTCCAGGATGACGGCATGGGTGTGGGTGACCCAATCGCTGGTGTCCACCGCGCGATCGATGTTGCGCACCGCGTTGACGGCCACGGCGACCAGGACGACGGAAATGAGCAGAAAAAAAGCCAGCACCCGGCGGATGGTTTTGTCTTTCACGATGAAGCGAAGTTGGACGGGGGGGCGGAGGTCGGCGGTTTGCCGCGATCAGGATCCTTGGCGGGTGCTTCGGTTTTTACGACCGTGAATTCAGCCTGCTTGTGGTCCTGCTTGTAATCGTAGGTGAAAGCCGAGGCCGAGCTCCAGTTGGCCCGGAACGAGTCCGCGACCTTGTCGGCGATTTCGCGGACGGTATAGCCGCTGCGCTCGAGGTTGAAGCTGTATTTGCGGTTGTTGTAATCGAGGTAGGCCTTGTTCTCGATGACATAGCAGACGGCGTGGGCAATGCGGCCGACCATGCGCACATGAATCAGCCGGGTGCCAAACCCTTTTCGCTTGAGGACATAATCCGCCAGGATGGCGTAGTCATCGCAATCCCCGCTCCGCTTGCGCAAGAACGTTTCGGGGTTTTGCACGTAGTCAAAAAATTGATATTCAAAGCTCTCAAATTCATTGGCGAAGCGCTTCGGATTCATTCGCGGATCGGCGACCAAACCCTCCACCGTGAGGGCATCGAGCCGCAGGGCAGCCAGCAGGCAAACCACCACCGCAAGGCCTCGCCACCAATTTATTGGGCCTTTGTTTCGCGGGGTCATTTAAGTTTCACGCGGTCGATGGCGTGCCGCTGGTGTGTCCCATCATGACTTGATTTCTAGGACCTCAATCTGACGTCGCAAGGCGATAAGCGGGAGGCCCCAGACCCCACCGGATCCCTGACCGCTGAGCGTTGGCAACGTGCGGTTCCCGGCCGGCGCTCCAGGATCAACCCAGAACCCGCGGGAGTTTTTCAAATCCAGAAAGCAGTTGCTGGCTCGACGCAGAGGGCCTAGCGGCCTAGCACGAGGTTGTTTTATATTTATTCCCATGGATATGCCCGCTCAAGTTTCCTCGAATTCCGCCCGAGCCCTCCCGGGGGCCATTGTCACCAGCGGTTTTGATCCGCGGGAGCAACTGACGCCGCGCCGGCTCACGCTGGCCATGTGGGACCAGGCTTTTTTGTTGCGCCACGGTCCGGGCGGAAGTTTTGCCGATTGGGACCGCGTGCTGGATGAAACCATCGAGCGCGGCTACAACACCGTGCGCCTGGATCCGATGCCCCAATGGATCGACCTCAACCAACCCGATCGGGTCTTGCACTGGCCTGATCCCCGGCAGCCCTACATGCCGTGGTGCTGGAATACCGCCGTCACCGCTCCGGCCGGACGCTGGTTGATTGAGTTCATGGAGAAGTTGCTCGCCCGTCCCAGCCTGCACTACACGCTCAGCGCCTGGTGGTTTGGCTGCAATCCGGCCGGCGCCACCAAGGGGCCGGCGGTGCTCGGGACCCCGCGCAATCACACGGAAGGCGCGGAGCTTTGGGCGGGGATGTTGCGCGCATGGCAACGCCGCTTTGGTTTCGACCGGCTGGTGTATGTCGATCTGGCCAACGAGGTGCCTTATTTCTTTCCCGGCTTTCTGGAGCGGCTGAAAAAGGAACACGGGTTTGACTGGGGAGCCGGGGCGCCGTTTACCCCTGCGCAGGTGCAGGTAATCGCGGCCGAGCTCAACCCGCCGCTGGCGGCCTTGCGCCGGGAGTTTCCCGCGTTGCGCTTCACCGCCTCCATCCACGCCGACCTCCGCT
>JAGNQV010000113.1 GCA_017988885.1 Opitutaceae bacterium
GCCACCCGAACCAGCCGATGTTGGAAGTGACCGAGGAATTTTTCGACCGCCTGTATGCCGTCAACGTGAAGAGCCTCTACCACGCCGCGGTGCACTGCGTGCCGGTCTTTCGCCGGCAGGGCGGTGGCAGTTTCATCAATATCGGCTCGACCGCCGCCGTGCGCCCGCGCCCCGGTCTCGCTTGGTATAACGGCACCAAGGGCGCGGTGGTCGCCCTCACCAAATCCATGGCGGTGGAACTCGCGCCGGACAAAATTCGGGTCAACGCCATCAATCCCGCCATCGCCGAAACCCCGTTGCTCACGACCTTCATGGGGGTAAGCGACACGCCGGAAAACCGGGCGCGATTCCTCGCCTCGATTCCCCTCGGCCGCCTGTGCCAGCCGGCCGATGTGGCCAATGCCGCGCTTTTTTTCGCCGATCCGGCCGCTGAGTTTGTCACCGGTATCTGCCTCGAAGTCGACGGCGGCCGCTGCATTTAAAATTCTGTCGAATTTTCGCATGCATCCCAGTCTCACACTGCAGGGGAAAAACATTTGGATCACCGGCGGCGCCGGTTACCTCGGCTCCGTCATCACGCGCGCGCTCGACGCCCAGTGCGCCAAGGTCGTGTGCCTTGACCTGCCCGGCCGCGCCGAGGCGCTCGTGCGCGAGCACGCCCTGACACGCACCGTGGCGGTCTCCCTCGACGTCAACGATGCCACCGCCCTTCCCGCCGCGCTCGACGCGCTCATCGCGGCCCATGGCGTGCCCGATGGCGTGACCCATCTCGCTTTCGCCTCCTCCAGCGGCCACCGGCTGGAAACTCTCCCCGCCGCCGAGTTTCAGAAGACCCTCGATCTCGCTGTCACGCCTACTTTCGTCCTCTGCCGCGCCCTCGCGGAGAAAATGAAACCCCGCGGCTCGGGCAGCATCGTGCTTTTCTCCAGCATGTATGGTGTCGTCGCACCCGACCCCCGCATCTATCACGTGCCCCTGCTGCCGAATCCCATCGACTACGGCGCCGGGAAAGCCGCACTGCTCCAGCTCGCCCGCTACTTCGCCGTGCATTACGGTCCGAGTGGGATCCGCTTCAACTGCATCACGCCGGGGCCGTTTCCCAATCCGGCCGTGCAGAAATCCCATCCAGATTTCATTAGTGACCTGGCCAGGAAAACCGCGCTCAACCGCGTCGGCACCCACACCGAAATCGTCGGCCCCACCTTGTTTCTCCTCTCCGACAGCGCCTCCTTCGTCACCGGCCACAGCCTCGTCGTGGACGGCGGCTGGACGGCTTGGTGATGTCGCGGGGCGCACAACCCGGTCTGGTTCGCGATCATTCGGGGAATTCGTGTCTCCAACTGCATTTTCAAGAATCATCGCTCGGCATTAAACCGCCGCACCTCACCCCTCCATGAAGCAAAATCCCATCCTCACCCTGCGCAGCGACCCGCGGCTTCAGCTGCGGCCCGAGCCCGAAACCCTGGCCATCAACGGCGGCCTGCAGCCGTTTGCGATCGCCACTGCGCGCGACACCTTGCTGGCGCAGGTGCAACTGCCCGAGCGTTCCTATCCGGACGAGCGCATCGTGTTTCATTGGATGATCGGCTCGTTTGTCTCGCGCGATGGCGGCGGCTCCTGGACGCGCGTGGAGCACCGGCCGGGGAAAAACGAACTCTACATGGAGGGCGGCGCCTTTGTCCTGCCTGATGGGAGGATGTTTCTTTTGGACACCTATGTCACCGCCGGCCCGAAAGGCGAGGGTCGGGGCTTGGCGCAGATTTTCTCCCACGATCTGCGCACGGTTGAAGGCCCCCTGGAAATCACGTTCGACCTTCCCGGCATGGACTTCGAGGGCGTCGATGACGGCGGCAACCCGCACCGGGCCGAGCGGTTGCACCGCCGGATCCTCGCCCTGCCCGACGGCGACCTGCTGGCCACCATCTACGGTTGGTTTCATGAAGACAACACGCCGGTGGACTACATGCCCAACGGTCGCAAAGTCCGCACCCTGCTCCTGCGCTCATCCAACCAAGGACGGCACTGGCGGCTGGTTTCAACCATCGCCGTCGGCCCAAATCTCGGCACCGAGGGAATGTGCGAGCCGGATCTGGTGCGGATTTCGACCGGGCCGCATGCAGGACGGTTGATCTGCTACATGCGAACCGGACGCGCGCTCTACCAATGCATTTCGGATGATGACGGGGCCACCTGGACGCCGCCGGCGGCCCAGCAATTCGGGATCCTCGATGTCTATGACCCGACGCCTTGGGAGAAATTCTTCGCGGACACGCCCGACCTGCCGGGCTACACCCGCGATCTGCACGGGACCTTTGTGGATCCCAACGTCATCGAGCTGCGCAACGGCGTGCTCGTTTGCGCCTTCGGCCTGCGCATGACTGAAAAGCTCTGCTGGGTGAACCCCCGCCATGAGCGCAATGGCAATTACCTCGTCTTCAGTTTCGATCATGGCGCGACCTGGACCCATATCGTGCAACTGACCTCCGGCATCATGACCACGCACTACATGAACATCCTCGAACTTGAGCCCAACCGGCTGCATGTGCTCTACGACCGCGAAGGCCGCTGGGAAGACGGTTATTGGGACGGCACCAAGGGCCGCTTCACCGCCAGCCGCAGCTTCGCGCTCGACTTCAATCTCGGCCAGTAAACCGGTTTCTCCGAATATATTGCAATGAATCAACCTTCCCTCCGCGTCATTGACAGTAGCAGCATCGGCGAACGTCGTGGACGGCGGCTGGACGGCTTGGTAACTCAAAACCACGCATGAGCCTGCACGAAAAAGTGCGCCGCCATCTGGTCGGCCCCATCAGTTCGATCAGCACGCCGTTCGACGCGGCGGGCAATCTTGATGAAGCCGCGCTCCGCCGCGTCGTCGAGTTTGCCATCACCGAGGCGCGCAGCGAGACCCTCCTCCTCACCTATGGCGACAGCCTCCTCAGCGTGCTGACGGAGCGCGAGATTGCCGAGGTCACGCGCATCACCGTGGCCCAAAATGCCGGGCGCAAGCTGGTCGTGGCCGCCGGCAGTTGGTGGACCGGTGAGGCCGTGCGTTTCGCCGCCTATTGCCGCGATCTCGGCGTGGATGTGTTCATGCCGCTGCCGCCCAATTGGGCGGGCTCCTGCACCGAACAAACGCTGGTGGATTATTTCACCACGATCTCCCGGGTGCTCCCGGTCATGGTGGTCACTGCCATCGGCCCCGGCGTCAGCGTGCCCCTCGGCGCCATCACCCACCTGCTTGAAGGGGATAACCACATTGTGGCCGTGAAGGATGACATCTGCGGCGCCTATGGCCGCCGGCTCGCGAGCCTGACGCGCGGCCGCTGGTCGTTCCTCTCCGGCGGCCGCAAGGAAAACCATTTCGATGTGCTGCCGTATGGCGCCGACGCCTACCTGTCGCTTTACATGCGCTTCAAGCCCGCCGTGGCGCATCGCTATTGGGCCGCGATCCAAGCCGGCGATCACGGGGCAGCCGTGGCCATCATCAACCGCTACGACATTCCGTTCATGAATTTCTGCACCAGCCAGGGCCTGCATTTCGATGCGGTGGTCCACGGTGCGATGGAGTTGGCCGGGATCGCCAGCCGCTGGCGCCGCGCGCCCTACAGCAGCCTGGATGATGCGCAACTGGACCGGCTCCGGGATTTTTTCACCGGCCTCGGCCTGAGTTGATTCTCCGGGACCGGCCGGCGTTCGCCCGTGCCCTTCGGTGGACTGGACGTTTTCGCCCGCGCGCAAAATCCATCCCAGCCGGGCCAATGGAGCAGTTTGCATTGAAGTGTCGCCGCGTTGGAGCAACGCGACCACGTGGTCCCTCCCTCTCCGACTGCGCATAATTACTTCAACCACTCTAGGCCGGCAGGGATAAGCTTGCCCCCGGCCAAGGGAAAGCTGAGGTTGATTCAACCTTTTAGGCCATGCCCAACCAACTCTCAAAGTCCAAGCGCCGCCAGAGCCTCGCCGACCACGAGGCGGTCTTGGCCGCGCTCGCGGAGATCGCCCGCCGCGAAAAGACCACGGTGATGGCCTTGCTGCGTGAGGCCACGCGGTCATTGATAAAGAACCGGGTGACCGAGCCGAACCAGGCCGACCGCCTGCGTCGCGTGGCTTGGGAGAAGTCTCCCCGGATGCCGGCGCATTTCAAAACGGCCGCTCAGGTGGCGCGTTTCAAACGCAGTCAACGCGAGTTCGATCAAGTGCTTCTCGATCTGGCCTTGGCGAGTCCGCAGACGATTCAGCAGCGCAATTCCGTCGTTTCGCCACGCCGGACCATTCGGATGATCGACTTCGACCAAGCCCATGCCACTGCCGTCTGACGCCGCGCCACGCCCGCCCGAGGACTTCGCGCCGCTCCTGGCCACGAAAGAGCCGGTCCTTTTGGTCGGCGGTCAGGCCGTCAACGTGTGGGCCCTGTATTATGCGACGCGCACCGCCGCGTTGGCGCCGTTTGTCTCACGGGACGTGGACGTGCTTGGCGACCGGGAGACTTTGGCAGCGCTCGGCAAACTGGCCGGCACCAAGCCGCAATTTTTCCCAGTCAAACCTCCGACCAATGAAATCGGCGTGGTCATAGCCAAAGACCAGCAGGGTCTGCCCCTCCTCATCGAAGTGCTTCGTTCCGTGCATGGCGTGAGCAACGAGGAGCTACGCGAGCCGGTTTACACGGTGGCGTTGGGCGAAACCCATGTTCAGGTGCCGAGCCCGATTGCCCTGATGCAGGCGAAAATCGCCAACGTCGCCGACATCGCCCAGACCGGCCGGCAAGATGCCCGTCACGTCGTGATTCTCGCCCACGTGCTCCCCGCCTATCTTGAAGCCCTCCAAAAGGCGGTGCTCGAAGGCCGCATGGATGAGCGAAAGTTAATCGAATTCCTGGAGCGATTGCTGGGCGTTGTGACCGCAGCCAAAGCCCGGAAAGTATTTGGGCAAATGCAACTCGACGCCCGCGCACTCTTCTCCGGCCTCGGCCACGAAAGTTTGCAGAAACTGCAGGCGTTTATTGATAAACGACTCTCCCGCCAATTCTCTCATAAACGTGGTTAAAACTAAAGTGGCGGTTTCCATTCGTCCCCCGGAACGGAAGTTGAGGTGCCGCGTGAAGCTTACCCAAAAACAAAGTCTGGGCCTTTTTCGACCGCAACGTTTCGCGGCCACCCCGGCGGCTTGACCGGCGATTTTTCGGACCCAACTTGTGCGGTGTTGGCCTGAGCCTGATCGAGAAACTTGGTCGGCGGGGTATATCCAAACGTCGCTCACTCAAACTGGTGTTCCTGCCGGTGCCAGCGGAGATGGCCAGGGTGTGGGCGTAGCTTCGTGATAGAGGGCAAAAACAAGGGCCGCCCGGTGAGCGCGCGGAGGGAGAAGCCAGCAAAGGGAAATTCTTCCGTGAAAACGGCGGCGGGTTTTACGAGCACGCGCAGATCGTCAGCCACGCTCCATAGGCCCAGGTCAAAAAGTGCGTGGGCCGTCGGCGTAAGGGCGAGGCCGTTGTCGGGATCGTTGTTGCGGCTCTTGGCGTGCTGGTAGATGTGGGCGGCCTCGACGATACCCGCCTGGTCGACGGTGGTGAGCCGGTAGCCAGTGAGCGCGCAGGTGAACTGATAACCGCTCACGACCTGCGTTTTAAAGCGGGCGCGGCGACCGGTTTCCTTCGCCACGCGATACCTGGTTTGATCTTCTGCCAACGCCGACAATTCCGGACGATCGGTTTCCGCCTCGAAGCCTAGCGCGGCGAACAGCGAGACTTGCTCATTCGGAGGAAAATAGGTTGTGACGAGCAGTCGCCGCAATTGGGCGCGGAATTTGGAATCCGCCAAAAGCGGCAGAAGATCATCGGAGATTTGAGCACGAGTGCTGGTGCCTTTGGCGCGGGAGGGTCGGCCATCTTCGTCGATTACTCTCCACACACCGTCATTTGAAAGGGCATGAAACGGCATGCAGATATCGCCACGGTTTTGGCGCCTCGGCTCGACGATGGGCCAGAAGTTCTGGAATCGAACCACCAAGTCCGGCGAGCGCGTCACCCAACCATCCGCCAACAGTCCAGTTTCAATGAGATCCAGCACAGCGAGCAGGAGCAGCGGTTTGTGCGGCGCGCGGCCCTTACCCTTGTCGGGATCGACGCGGAGGGCGGTGAAGCGGGAGAGCCAAAGGTTATGACTGCTTGGACTCATTAAATGTAAGCTAAGCCATGCGTATGGCGGCGGCAACCTTAGCTTCAATCGCATCTAATTCCTGGCCGGACAAATCAACCTGCGAGTTTAGCCGCCTCGCCGAATCCTTTCCTTTGTCTCCCCGTTCAGCCTACCTTCATCCGCAGCTCTCGCAGGGCGCGCAGATTGTTGTCCTCCCGCCATTGCGGGGCGTCACCGCTGAGCCGGATAGCCGGGGCGCGTTCCAACAGCAGTTTGAGCGCGATCTGCGCCTCGACGCGCGCCAGCGGAGCGCCCAGACAGAAATGGCTGCCCCAGCCGAACGCCGTGTGCTTGTTCTCCGTCCGGCCCACGTCGAGCCGGTCCGGCTCCGCAAAACGTTCCGGATCCCGGTTGGCCGCCCCCAGCATCAGGACCACGGTCTGGCCTTGCCGGATGGTTTTGCCCCGCAGCACGAAATCCTCCACCGGCCGCCGCGTGGCGATCTGGATGGGACTTTCGAAGCGCAAAAACTCCTCTACCGCCGCCGGCAGCAGCGCGGGCTCGCGCCGCAGCCGGGCGAGTTCCTCCGGATGCTGCAGCAACGCCAGCAGCCCGTTGCCCAGCAGGCTCACCGTGGTTTCGTGGCCGGCGATGAACAGAAAAACGCTCAGCCCCATCAGCTCCGCCTCGCTCAATCCGCCCTCCTCGTCCTCGACCGCCGCCAGCGCGCTGAGCAGATCGGCCCGCGGTGTGCGGCGACGCTCGCGCGTGAGTTCGCGAAAATAGCCGGTGAGTTCGACGTAACTCCGGTGCGCCGGGGCCGCCACCTGCGCGATCGACGGGCCCACCGCGCCCGCGAACAGCAGCATGTCCTCGGCCCAGCGGCGGAACCGGTCCTGATAATCCATCGGGATGCCCAGAATCTCGCAGATCACCGAGGCCGGCAGCGGAAAAGCCACCTCCGCCATAAAATCCATTTCGCCCCGCGGCAGCGCGCGGTCGAGCAGACCGCTCACGATTTCGCCGACGCGCGGCCCCATCTGCTCGGCCAGCCGCGGCGTGAAGACCTTCATGATCAGCCCACGCATCCGCGTGTGCTTCGGCGGATCGGTGAAGCCCAGCCAGTTCGAAACATGGTTGCCGAGCGGGCACATCTGCGTGCGCAGCGGCTCGGACATGGCATTCATGCTGAGCGAAATCCGGTCCGACGACAGCCGCGGGTCGCGGAAGCCCGCCTGCACATCGTCATGGCGCGTGAGGAGCCAGCCGTTGAGCGGCTCGCACCAGTGCACCGGATCCTCGCGCCGCAGCCGGTGAAACAGCGGATACGGATCCGCCAGCCGGCCCGCGCAATACCGCTGGTAATCTTCCTGCGCCTCGATGCGGCCGGCGGTCATCATGTCCGCCGAGTAAAAAAGCCGCGCCGCCCGGTGACAAGTGACGAGTGGAGCCAAATGCACTTCGCTCCGGGATTTTCACAGGCCGGCCAATTTTAGCCCAACCGTCACCGTGATGCCGCCTTGCGCCCGGCCGCGCTTCGCTGACCAAGCCGAGACATGGCCAATCGCTCAACGGTCAGTTCCGAAGCTCCCGTCGCTGCGTGAGCCGACCTCCCTTTTCACCATGGGAAACGGCCCAGAGGACCGTCCTCTGCGGTCGGTCAATTAACTCGACGGTTTCGCTGGCATGGCAAAACTCCCGCTTCGACTGGGCCTATAGCTCAACGGTTAGAGCAGAGGACTCATAATCCTTTGGTTCAGGGTTCGAATCCCTGTGGGCCCACCATTTTCTTCCGTCATTCAGCATGGTTTGTGCATCGCCAAAATGTTTTGTCGGCTTGGCCATGCCATACGTCAGGAGCTTGGACTCCCTGAGCGATGCAACAACCACGCCGTATAGCCGACGTAAACGGCCAGCAATGCGGCGCCTTCCCAGCGCTTAACCTGTCCTCCAGACTTGGCGATCGGGAGCATGGCGATTGCGACTGCCAGCATCACGCCCAAATCACCCCACGCCAGTCCCGTCGCGTCGATCGGCCGCACCAGCGCCGCAAGGCCGAGAATGCCTAGCAGATTAAAAATATTGGAGCCGACAATATTGCCGATGGCCACGTCGCCCTCCTTGCGCACGGCCGCCACCAACGATGTGGCCAACTCCGGCAAGCTGGTGCCGACCGACACGATGGTCAGTCCGATCGCGATCTGGCTCATGCCCCACGCCTCCGCCAACCTCACTGCGCCCTGCACGAAAAAGTGCGAACCGCCGATCAATGCCGCCAAGCCGACGGCGACCAGTCCGAGGCTTGCGCCCACCGCGGCGGGCTTTGGCCCGAGTTCGTCGGCATATTCTTGGTTGGCCAAAGCCGCCGCCGCAGTCTCGGCTTGCGCCTGCCTCACGGTCAGCACCGTGTAGGCCACCAGACCGACCAGCAACACTGCGCCCTCCCACCGGGCCAGATGACCGTCGAGCAACATCAACAGTGCGACCACCGACACGCCGATCATGATCGGCACCTCGCGCCGGATAACCTGCGCCGTGGCGTTGAGGGGGGTGACCAACGCGCACAGCCCGATGATCAAGGCGATGTTGCAGATGTTGGACCCCACGACATTGCCGATCGAGATCGCACCCTTTCCGGTCATTCCAGCTTGGACGCTGACGACCATCTCGGGACTGCTCGTGCCGAAGGCCATCACGGTTAGACCGATCACCAAAGGGGTGAGGCCCAGCCGCAGTGCGAGTCCAGCACCGCCTCTGACCAGTGCTTGCGCACCAAAGTAAAGCACCACCAAGCCGATCAGGAGGGCGAACCAAGGATTCATATCCCGGCACGAAAGCCAAAGCCCCTGCGAGCTGTCAATCGGACGGGTGCCGTTTGGAAATTTAATGCCGGCCAATAATCCGGCCTGTCACCCCGCAGGCGAGCGACCCAGTGGGCGCTCGGTCGTTGCCCGCCGCCGTTGGCACCGCCACAAGGCGAGGATCGGGTGCAACTCTTGCGGTGGGCGTGATGCGGACCGCCCTTCAGCGGGGGAAGATGGCTGGATCGATGACCAGCAAGTTTCCCTCCAAGTCGCTCAGCACATTGCCCGGATGCAGATCCTCCACCGTGAGCCCGGGGCCTTCGTAATCATCGTTTGATCTCCGCCGAAATCCGCGCGCACCCATCATGGCCTCGGTCTCGGCCCGCTCCGCGCCCCGCGCCGCCACGATATCAGGCTGGGACATGACGCCGCGCAGTCCCCCCTCATGCTCCAACACCCCTTCAAAACGCAAGGGGGCCTCCGGGAAGAGGCCGTTGTGGAGCAGGATCCGGTCAAAAAACTGGCGCCAGCTCAGGCAGAAGACTTCGATGCGGTTTCGTTTCCAAACCCGCCCTGTCGTTGCATCGTAATAGATATCGTTTTCCGAGCCGCCCATGGAGCCCTGCTCCAACCAGCGTTGCTGAAATTCGTTTCCGTCGAAAAACCGACGGCTCTGCTGGGCCCACCGCCGGAGGGCCGTCGTCTCCTGCACCCGCAATGCCGCGTTCAGGTGAGACGCGGTGCGAGAATTCGGGCATACTGCTGCTGGAAATCCCGCAATGACCGCGGCGGCCGTGCGGAATGTTTTTCCGCCAGCTGCTGCCAGGGCTGCAGTCGGGCAATTTGTGCG